>NZ_JACJPW010000074.1 GCF_014696265.1 Aerosakkonema funiforme FACHB-1375
AATTTTACGCCAATCTTATGGCCTTAAAGACTTTCAAATGTTACGCGCTCGTTTATTAGCCAGCTTCTCTGATTAGAATAACTTATCACACCAAGTACGGAAGAGCCCGTCTGCCAATGACAAAAATATCCTTTCCTTGACCGCCGTTGACTGTATCTGCACCTAAGTCGCCATAGAGAGTGTCGTTACCTTGTTCTCCAAATAGAAGGTCGCGATCTTTACCTCCCCGTACAATATCGTTGCCCTCGCCACCTTTGACAGTATCATCGCCTTGGTTGCCGTCGAGAAAGTCGTCGCCAATGTTACCTTCTAAAATATCGTTGCCATCCAAACCAAGCAGTGAGTCGTTACCCGCAGATCCATCTAAAAAATCATTGCCATTACCACTGAAGTTAGCTTCCGCACCTCGATCTCCAAATAGCAAGTCATCCCCATTTCCACCAAATGCCGTATCGTTCCCCAAGTCGCCATAAATGGTGTCGTTTCCGCTGTCGCCAAAGAGGAGGTCATCGTTTTTACCGCCGCGTACAAGGTCGTCCCCATCGTTCCCGCGAACTGTGTCTTTACCAATGTTGCCGTTGAAGATATTTGAAGCTGGGTTGCCCTCTATTATGTCATCCCCTTCCAGACTGAAAATAATGTCGTTACCTGCTAGTAGTAGAATGCTGTCGCTGTCCGGCGAACCTGTGAGAAACACTCTGGGGGGAGTTGACACTTTTAGCTCCTTGCGACGCTTGCCAAGAATTTGAATTAATGTAAACTCATCAATAAAGTGTTGCCTCTATCTTAAGTATTAAATTATGAAAAAATAGAACGAAACTTAAAGGCGATCGTTTATCTTTCTGTAAATATTTCGGGCTTTTATTACTTACGTAATTTTACGTATGGTATACTGATAACCAGGAACCAAATAAATTTGTTGAGCCGAATATTTTTATTGGCAGCTTAAAGCATACCAGCAGATAATTTTTGTGACTTCCAACTTCTAGCCTTCAAACCTTTTCTGATGAACTATAGAAATCAGTTTATCTGGCAAAGGGCTGTTCAATTAGCTATCAACTACCCCAACCAAGATCGCTAAAAGTGGGCAATAACCCTTCTACTTTGTGATTCGACATGGCGGGAAGGGAGTAATGGGAATTTTAATGACGAACTCAGTTCCTTGACCAACTTCAGAAAAGCATTTCAATTGTCCGCCATGTTTTTCTACCACAATTTGGTAGCTAATCGCCAACCCCAAACCCGTACCGCTACCGATGGGTTTGGTAGTAAAGAAAGGCTCAAATAATCTAGCACGGACATGAGGAGGTATCCCCGATCCGTTATCTATAATATGGATAGCAACGCGATCGCCACTGACAACTTGCGTGCGAATACAAATACTCGGTGTAAATCCTGCCTGCTGAGAGTTACTTTTTGATTGTTGTTCCAAAGCATCAATCGCATTAGAAAGAATATTCATAAATACCTGATTTATTTGTCCGGCATAGCATTCCACTTCTGGCAATTTTCCATATTCCTTAATCTTGTTTAATAAAATCGAGGTCGATCGCTTCAGTTTCCGACTCAATACGCGATCGTGCAAAAACTTATAACTTACTTTAGAATCATCAAATTTTAAAGTACCTAATTATTCTTGCAGAAAATTTTCGATCTCGTTGACCGGGGGTAAAGTTTTCTATTTTCCCCATTTTTTGTAATTGTTCCAGGCAGTTTTCTAGGTCAAATTTTAGTCCTTCAGCACTTTGATATCGCTCTTCAGCAGTTTTGGCTAATAACTTCATGGTTATTTCTGAAACAGCCGTTGGGATTTCTGGATTTAATTGATGAGGCGGGACGGGTTTAATAGCAATATGGGAGTAAACTAATTCTAGGGGGTCTGTGGTTGTAAAGGGTAATTGACCCGTTAATATTTCATAAAATGTGATGCCTAGAGAATAGAAGTCTGTACGATAGTCTAAAGAACGATTCATCCGACCAGTTTGTTCTGGCGACATATAGGCAAGAGTGCCTTCTAGCAAGTTGGGATTGTTGATGATTTTGTTTTCTCGATCTAGGCGCGTGGCAATGCTAAAATCTGTAATTTTGACTTCGTTTCTGAAGGAATTTATAAGAATATTGGAAGGTTTAATATCTTTATGAATTACCGAAAGTTTATGCAGTTCGCCCAAGGTGCGTGTTAGTGCGATCGCTATATTTAAAAATTCGGTTAGCGAGAGTCGTCTAGCAGAAATTAGTTGTTGCAAGGATTGACCGCCAAAATCTTCTAAAATTAAAGCGAAGCTATGAAGATATTTTTGAAAATTTGTCGCTCTAACGATGCCTTCACATTGAAGATCGTGCGTAATTTTATATTCTTGTTTTAAGCGGGTAATTTCTTCAACAGTGGGATACTCTGATTTAAGGACTTTAATGATTACTGATGAGTTTCCTTGCTCGTTGTGTCCTCGAAAAATTGCAGTTCTGACGCCTGAAGCAATCTCTTCTGTAATTTGGTATCCCGATAATGCAAGCATCAGAGCTATTCTCCTAAAATTTCTCAATTAGAGATTTTTTCTCTATAATATCTTGACATTGAAATGAATTTATGTGTATCAGAAAAAATACTTAATAACTTAAATCACCAGCGGTACGACAGTGGTAGATCCCTATAATACGACAGACATTGCGCGACTTGAGGATGCGGATTATGAAGGACATTCCCTGTCAATGGTGCAAAAAATTGCACGGCGCTGAATTAACGTTTGGAAGTTAAGTTGCTTGCGAATAGCGATCGCGTACAATGATTGATTGTAAGATTGAAGAGAGCGATCGCACTCCCCTACCCCAACCATTTCCTCAGCTTATTCCTACTTGCTAGCTCTACCAACCATGTAGCTAAGAAGACCGATAACAGTAGAAGAAAGAGCGGCTATTGCAAATCTCATTTCTCCCTCAGAAGCGCTACCTTTTTGAAAAATTGTGAATGAGTAAAAGTCAATTATCAAAATTATGACTAAAGCGACTATAAATACAGTAATATCCTTCACCCAGAAGGAGATCCGCTTTTGCTTTCGTTTTAGTTCTTTATCTTTTTCGCGGTTTTTTAGCTCAAACTCAGTGTCTTCTGTCATATGTCATAGATATTTTCCATATAGTTTTACATTTTTTCAAGTATCAGTATCGAGTAAATAAGTCACAGGCTATGTTCTGAGTTGGAAAAACTACGGCTGTCATAGATATCTTTGATGATTTCCTCATCTGTGCGATCGTCTTCCCAAGCACCAAATGTTTCCATAAAATTTTCAAGGGAATGTTCTTTCGATGTTTTTTCAGATTAGCACATCGATCTGCTGTCCGTCTGGCAAAATAATGATGCCTCCTAACGCGCAACCAAGTTCAACTAGATTAGAACCTTTACAACTGGCTCCAGTCAGATCCAAATCCTCTAACGCAGTATCTCCATTGATAACAGAGCCATCCAGAATTGCGTCTCTAAAAGTAGTCCGAACAATATCGATCGTTTCTAGGTGAACACCTCTGAGGGAGGCTCCGTCGAAGTTAGATCCTTGAACAACAGTTTCTCCAACAAAGAAAGCCCCATCTAGATTAGCCTTGGTCAAATTGGCATTAATGATTCTGCTGTCCCCAAGATTGACTCCACGCAGATTGGCTCCACTCAAATTAGTTTCCTCCAACCGCGCACCGCACAAAACAGCCCCACTCAAATTAGCTCCACTCAAGTTTGCTCGATTGAGCTTGGTTCCGCACAGGTCAGATCCACTCAAGTCAGCTCCACTCAAGTTGATTTCCCTGAGATCGGCATTATCCAGAAAAATACCCCTGAGTCTGATTCCAGGAAAATTTCGCTCCCCAGTAGCGTACTTTTTGAGTAATTCTTCAGCGTCCATAACTCTCTTCTAAAATTTATTCCTTTCAAATAGCTGGAGAATTGTTAAAAACTTCTCTTACCTCTTGCTCTTGGACATTATGCTTGCGATCGAGTTTTTCCAGAATTTCATCCAGGAAGATTAAATCAAATATTTCCAACTAAATTTTATCTCTTTTTTTGATGATTGTCATCCCCTACCTAGTATAACCCAGATCGGGGCAAACCTTAATGCACTAACTCGATCGCACGCACTTTTCCTCAACACTTTCCCAGTCAATCCATCAGCACTAAATACGCTGCTCCAACCATCTTTCCAAATCTGAAAAACTGTTAAAATCTAATAAATCTTCTGCTAATGTTTCCAAATTTTGAATAGATAAGTTTTCAATTTGGCTGGTTATTACCCCTGAAATTTCTCCAAAACGCTTTTTCAGTAAACGCATAACTAGAGCGATCGCTTCCGTGACGCGCCCTTCTTCTCTACCTTCTTCTCTGCCTTCTTCCATAGCATAAGTCAGTCGTCCTCTCTCATCTTGTAGAATCATAGCTCGCCGCTCTACTAATTCTAATTCTTCTACTGTCATGTTCGCTTGGTTGGCAATATTTAACGCTAGTTCTATCTCGCTAACTTCTCCTAATCTATCTGGTATTTCATCCAAAGTGACTGCTTCTTTAATAAAATAAATCCATCGATCGCTTAAACTCGTTAACTCCGATAAATCTTTCTTGAATTTCGGCAATTCTATAAATATTAGCTGCAATTCAGGATCGGGATAGGCAAATTTTTTTGTCTTCTCCTGAAACACAAATTGAGTAATTACATCAGGAGTTTGGTTAAATAGAATAAAATCGACGATCGTCACCCCAATTACTGGGGTAAGACTAAAATAGTTTTCGCCAATTCCTAATTGATTTGTATAAGCTTTCCCCACGTTATAAATCACCCTTTTGCTGAAAGCACTCACTCGCGCTATTTGCATTTCTATCAGGACAATTGAGCCATCAGCTAAAATGGCTTTTACATCTAAATAAGTTTCTTTTAAGCTGAGAACTTGACCGGGATTATAGGGGTTGACAATAGTTAAGGATTGAATAACTTTCTCTCCTTCATAAATAATGGCATTGAGAAAGCTGATTAAGATCTCTTGGCTTTGTGAGGAACCGAAGATTTTTTTAAAGGCATAATCGACCTTGGGACTGATAAATCTCATTTTTTTCTTCCTTTTTTGCTTGATTACGGTTAGTAAGAGTTTTATTCTTTATTATTGTGAACTATGAGGATAATTTTATTATAATCGATCGCACTTTTATCTGTTATTCCTCCTGCAATTTCTCCTCCACCCACAAATTCAAAAGATTTTCAGCAGACATCCCTCTCCTTAATTACCATGATCGTACACTTCAAAAGACCTATCTAACCATACAATATGAAAAATTGCTTCATTCCTATAACCTACCATTGGTTTTAAACCACTAAATCGAAACGCGATCAAATCAACATCTTCTGTAATATGTTTCGGAATAGGAACAAGGAAACTATTGCGGTTAATTATTTCATACCCAACTCCATGACGAGGTGCAAGGCGAAGTTCTCTCCAAGATAACTGACTGAGTTTATATAAGGTAGATACCAATGCTGCTTTTTCATCTTTATCACAGCTATCTAAACCGTGACTTTTGTCAAGATATCGAAAACAGAAAACCGGAGGTTCTAGATCGTAATTTGGGGTACTTGGCAAAGGCGGAGGTGGAGCAATGCGCTTTCCTTTTCTAGGTTCTTTACCCTTCATCTTTGCCATAATTATTTGACAAGTTGAGTGTCAAAATATGCCTTCATCAAATCTAATGATATCTCTTCATTTAGAGGAGTTTTCTTCCAAGGTAGTTCTTGATGAGTAAAACGCATTAATGTTGGTGCGGTGTATTGTCCATACACTTCATACACTTCATTAAGTAACTCTTGTGTTTTTTCATCGTATTCATCTACATTAAAATCGTCAGGTTGTGGCAGAGGATTTGGCTCATATTGCTTGTATAAACGGTAAACTTCTGGCACAACAGGCCCATATTGCCAAGCTTCAATTTTTTCACTAAATAGGGGCTTTTCAAATAGAGCCAAATGGAAACCCTGAGCATAGTAGAGCAACTTCTGAAGTTTCAGATTAGTAATTAAATCCTCTTCTTCAGGAGAAGCAAGTGTAATTAAGTATTTAGCTATATCCAAAGCATTATACATGGCGGCAACTTACCTTGAAGGGTAATAATTACAAGTATATCACACTTTATGACTCGACCTTAATGTCAACCCCTACCTAGTATAACCCAGTTCGGGGCATCATCTCAAACTTAATGCACTAACTCGCTCGCTGCTAGTAGATGATAATTTTACTTAACTATCACAGTTCTGCCAGTTACAAAACCGATGACTCCAGTAGTTATCGCAATTAAAATTGATGTAGCAAACTTATCTTCTTCTGGCGAGTGATTCGGATTTTGCAGAATAGCAATTGCATATCCAGTAATCATAAGTATCAGCGCGATCGCTAAAAGGAAAAGCAAAAAATCTTTCCGTCTCTGAAGACTGCGATCGGCGGATTCCTGCTGTCGCTGAAATTCTTCTTTAGCTATTTCTCGCTGTCTTTGCTATTCTCTCTCAACTGCTTCTTGTTGTCTGTCAAACTCTGCTTGTTGAGGCGTTTTGGCCGTTGCTTGTTGAATATCTAATCTGGTGAGATTTGCCGAACCAAGAGGATTGACATATTGACTTTGTACGCCGATATCTAATTCGTTTTCAATCGGTGTATTTTCGGCATTTGTCATAATTTGATTATTCCTCAATCAGACCAACAATTTTGCTAATAACAGGCTGGTCTTTTTCTACAATCCCGATTTTTTGACCGCGCTTTTCTGCTTCTACAGCTATTTTTAATAAAGCTAGTGCCTTGCGAAGTACATCGCTTTCGCTGACATGAGTTTCACTGGATAAATTCTGTAGAGTCGTGTAAAATTCTGGTGAAACTTCTAAACTAAATTTAATTTGGTCGTTAGTTTCCATTGTTGGCTCCGTTTGCATATAAATTGACTGGCTCGATCGCAGTTTTTATCAAATCTTCAAACCATCTCCTCTTGCAATTTCTCCTCCACCCACAAATTCAAAAGATTTTCAGGAGACATACCTTGACGTTCGGCAACCGCATGGATTTTTTCTGATAAAGTTTTATCAATGCCGTAATATGTTACCTTCGATTTAGGGCCAAGATTAATTGTAAATTCAACCGGATAAGTTTGTTCCCAATACTCATCCAGACTATGCTCATCCCAAAATTCTCCTATTTCCTCATAAGATGTAGCATTGGAAATCGAGCTTCTAGTTATTTCGGTATCTTCTTCGTTCGGCATTATCCATGTCCCTCGCAGATAATATCAAGGCGTTTTTATCTTGCTTATAGATAAAGTAAACAATTAAGTAACGTCCCGAATCAGTTTGACCAGATGCAGCATAAACATTTTCATTTTGGCGGGTTCCCTTTTCAACAAATCGGATAGCTGGAGAGTTGTTAAAAATTTCTCTTACCTCTTGCTCTTGGACATTGTGTTTGCGATCGAGTTTTTCAACAATACTATCCAGGAAGATTAAATCAAATATTTCCAACTAAATTTTATCTCCTTTTTTGATAATTGTCAGCCCCTACCTAGTATAACCCAGGCAGGGGCATCACCTCAACCTTAATGCACTAACTCGATCGCACGTTTCGTCAACGCCTCCGCAGTCAATCCATTAAACGCCATTAACTCACCAGCAGAAGCAGTTGTTTCCCCACGTTTCCATGCGAAAGTATCGCGTTTGGCGTTACTTCTCAACATCACAGGTTCTAACATTCCACTCGCGCCACCAGTGACACCAATTAACGCATCACCACCAAAGATTTCGGCGAATTTGGCATCACTCAAAAAGTCACCATCGGGTTGAGAACAAGTATCCCAAGCAACATCGTGCGGACGATACAAACGGCGAGGATTGATAACAGAAACGATCTTCACGCCGATACCTTCACCTTCTAAGAAAGCTGCTGCTTCAAATACTGGCATTAGGGTCATATCGCCAACTACTGCAAACACGACTTTTTTACTCGCACCTTGGTTGAGATTTGTTTGGGCTGGTTCGATTTCTTGCAATACGATCGCACCATCTTTTAACCCTTGACGAGTTTGTGCAAATGTGGTACGAATTGGCAATGGAGATTTACTGGCAGTAATCACAATTCCCTTATTTTTAGTTGTCAATGCCCACTCATAACAAACTTGGATGCTGTTAGCATCGGGTGGGAATAATGGGAAGACATTGCCGTTTCGCATCATCGCGGCAAAGTATGCTTCCACTTCCGGGCGTTGGTGCGTCCAACCGTTGCGACCTTGCTCTAAAGCGCCTGCTGTATATAAAGTAATAGTGGCAGGAGTGGGACGGCGCAATTCTGCCATTGCTTGGGTGACTGTTTGCCAAATTGGTAATCCGTTGATGGCAAAAGATTCGTAGGAACACCACAAACTTCTGGCACCCATCAAAGATAAACCAACTGCCAATCCCGCACAAGCATCTTCACTCAAAGGTTCGTAAACTTGTCCGTTTGGTGATTGATTGTAAAGGTCATCGGTGGTGGGGTGAATAATCTTTAATGCCTGGTTGATATTGGCAATTCCAGATGCTTCGTTACCGTCGGCGTTGGTAACTAAGAAAGTGCGATCGCATTCTCCCACTTTCCCCACTAATCGCCCCATTGCTGTTGTTGAAACCTTCGGATCTCCACCAACCGCATATTCTTCTAACGGCAATTCACCTAATTCTGATAACGGTAATTCAAACTCCGTTACCGCAGTTTTCGCAGCAGGACCACCACCTGCGCGTTCGCAATTTGTCCGTACCAATTGCCAAGCTTCCGCAGATAAAGCACGACCTTTCAACGCTTCGGAAATATGCGGCGCATCTAATGTATCTTTGGGATAAAGATTGTGCGATTTTGCTCCCCGTGCGTGAACTCCCGCCCCTTTCAATTGTTTGATGATAAAAGCAGTGAGTTTGCCGCCAAGTGCAGATTTTGCTGCTTTATCCACACCCGCTAAAATTGCTTTCGTGAAAGCAAGACGCTGTTCAAAAGAGAAAGCGGTGCTATCAACATAATCGCCTGGTTGGTTTTTGTCATCGAAATCTTTGGCATTCACTAAGATGACTTCTGCAAAACCGTTTCCTTTCCAATAAGCAATCATTTCCTCATTGGTTTTGGTGGAAACCATGCTATGATGTTCCTGACTGTAACCATTCCAAATTAACACTGGCAAAAAGTTAGTTGCACTGGGATAAGCGGTGTGGAAATGTGCCATACTGCTCATCGGATAAGGTTCGCCCATCCCGCCATCACCCATTGTGAAGGGGAAAAGTTTGTCTTTGTGCAATAAAGCAGCTGCCATTGCAAAGTGCTGACCTTGACCGAGGGGGCCAGCAGGTGCGAGAATACCGGGAATGTAGCCGGAAAGGTGGCCCAAAAGACCGTGCTTTTCGCGGAAGCGATCGCGCAACTGCTGTACAGTAGAAATACCCATGTCCTCCAAAGAGCGATCGAGGAACATGGAACTGTAAAATCCCGGCGCGTGATGTCCCACTTCCGTGATAATATTCTTGTAACCCAGCAAAATTAAAGCCGCATGAGCTTCCGCAGAACTGGCAAAACCGCCTGGGTGTCCCGAAGCTTTACTCCCAGTGATTTGCAAAGTAAGATAACGGAGAGCATCAGCTAGCAGTAAAGTTTGGTACACTGCGGCTGGGTCGGCAGGATCGGAAATGGCAACGCTGCCTTCTGCGATCGCGGGATTAGCACCATACGTCTCGAAATGCGGTAGCGCTTCGCCAAAATATTGAATACCTTCGCAAAAATCGGGAATTGAGGTTGCTTTTGGGGTCGTTGCAGTCATGCTGAGTTCCTTAAAGTGTATGAGGAGACAGTACGTGCGGAATTAATTTAACAAAAATTTTACAACTATTAGGTTGTCGAAAATTATCAGTTGTATGTAAAACGAAGATAACAATATCGAATGCAATGCCAAGAAAAATTAAATGGTTTAACTTAGGTTAAGTGAGAAGAAATATTTTCAGAAGCAAACCGATACAATGAAACAAGTAGAAGGCCCTAAAACCCCAACAATTGTACAAACGCTCCAATGGGTCTTTAGCCCTATGTCGTTTATGGAAGACTGCGCCAAACGCTATGGCGACATCTTCAGCATTCGAGTGGGCGCAAAATTTGACCCTTTAGTGTTCGTTAGAGATCCCCAAGCGCTGCAAGAGATTTTGACAGGGGATACCACCAAGCAATTTGAAGCTCCTGGCGAAATGAACCAGATTTTTGAACCATTTTTAGGACTGCATTCTGTGATTACCGCTAGCGGCGCACGCCACCAGCGCCAGCGCCAGCTGATGATGCCGAGTTTTCACGGCGAAAGGATGAAAACTTACGGTGAGACGATCGCCAATGTCACAGAGCAAATAATGAAAAAATGGGATATTGGCACACCCTTCTGCGTCCGGTCTTCTACTCAAGCTATTACCCTGCGGGTAATTATGCAAGCCGTGTTTGGTTTGTATGAGGGCGATCGCGCACAAAAGCTGGAAAAACTGCTTGCTGAAATGCTGGAGACCACAGCTTCTCCCGCGAGCGTTACCATGCTTTATTTTCCTATTTTGCAACAGGATTTAGGTGCGTGGAGTCCTTGGGGAAGATTTCTACGCCTTCGCGAACAAATCGATCGACTCATCTACGAAGAAATTCGGGAACGGCGAAAAAATCCCGATCCATCCCGCACAGATATCCTCAGCTTGCTAATGACAGCTAAAGATGAACAAGGTGAATCGATGACCGATGAAGAGTTACGCGATGAATTGATGACTCTTTTAGTTGCAGGTCACGAAACTACTGCCACAGCTTTAGCTTGGGCATTTTACTGGATTCACAAAATACCAACTGTGCGACAAAAACTGCTGGAAGAACTCGATAGTTTGGGCGAGAATCCAGACCCCAGCGCTATTTTTAAATTACCTTATCTCAACGCTGTCTGCTCCGAAACTTTGCGGATTTACCCAGTGGGGATGCTGACCTTCCCACGAGTACCGAAAGTACCCCTGCAACTGATGGGTTACGATTTAGAACCTGGAACAGTGTTGATGGGTTCTATTTATCTCCTCCACCGCCGCGAAGATTTATATCCAGAACCGGAAAAATTTAAACCAGAGAGATTTTTAGAAAGGCAATTTTCTCCCTATGAATTCTTGCCATTTGGGGGTGGCGCAAGGCGCTGTATTGGTTTTGCTTTTGCGTTGTTTGAAATGAAAATAGTCCTGGCCGAAATCCTCTCGCATTTGGAATTGGAACTTGCCGATAATCGCGAAGTCAAACCTAAACGTCGCGGTTTGGTGACAGCACCCGATCGCAGCATTCAGCTAGTTGTAAAAGGCGAGCGATCGGTAAAATCTCGCACCCTGGTAGCTGTCTCCAGTTGAGCCTAGCGCAGTAGGAAGCAAATTAAAAAGTTAAAAATTAAAAATTGGCGTTGGCAATTGAAAATTAGTAATTGCGAATTGCCAATCCTCCGTCTCTATTCCCCATTTACCAATCTCTTATGACACATTTTGGCATCATCAGTCCCGCCGCGATCGGCCACCTCAATCCCATGTGCGTCTTAGGCCGAGAATTACAACGACGCGGCCATAATGTCACCCTTTTCGGTATTCCCGATATCGAAGAAAAAGTGATGAAATCGGGATTGAACTTTTGCCAGATTGGAGAATCTCAATTTCCGCTCGGAACATTGGGACGAAAGTATAAACAGTTAGGAGAAATGAGCGGAGTGGCCGGACTAAAATTTACAGTGCGTTGGCTACAAGAAGAAGCAGCTATGCTTTTCCGGTCAGCTCCAGAAGCACTCAAATTAATAGGTGTAGAAGCCTTGCTGGTAGACCAAGTTTCAACAGCAGGTGGAACGGTTGCTGACTTCTTGAATCTTCCCTTCATCACAGTATGTAATGCTCTGTTAATTAATCGGGAAGCTGGAGTTCCTCCATACTTTACACCCTGGAGTTACAGCAAGGGATGGGGGGCGCGTCTTCGCAACCAAGCGGGAAACTTTTTGATCGATCGCATCACACAACCAATTTGGAATATTCTCGTACAGCAGCGGCAGCAATGGCAGTTAGCCCCTTATTCCAAACGGGAAGATGCCTACTCTCAACTTGCTCAGATATGCCAACTTCCGGCAGAATTTGATTTTCCGCGAGTTAATTTATCCCCTTGCTTCCATTACACGGGGCCTTTTCAAGATTCATCCGGCTTAGAACCCGTCTCCTTCCCGTCCCTCTCTTTTCCTTGGGAAAAATTGACCGATCGACCGCTGATTTACGCTTCTCTAGGTACTTTACAAAACCGCAAATGGGAAATTTTTCACAGCATTGCTGAGGCTTGTTTGGGGTTAGACGCACAGCTAGTAATTTCTTTGGGAAACCCAAACAGTCAAGAATCTTTGAGCTTGCCCGGTTCGCCTTTGGTGGTTCCCTTTGCACCGCACCAAAAACTAATAGAAAGAGCCAGCTTAATAATTACTCATGCAGGTATGAATACTGTACTGGGAGCATTAAGCAGCGGCGTACCTTTGGTAGCGATTCCTATTACTAACGAACAACCTGGTATAGCCACTCGTTTAGCTCGAACTGGTGCGGGAGAAATGCTGCCTTTGGCAAGATTGAGCGTTCCCAAGCTGAGAGCCGTTATACAGCGGGTACTAACAGAAGATTCTTATCAAAAGAATGCCTTCAGGTTGCAAGAAGCCATTCGTCGAGCCGGCAAAGCTAGCCGTGCCGTCGATATTATCGAACAGGCGATATCTACGGGGAAGTCTGTCTTGGCTCACCCTAAAGATTATAATTGCTAGCTTAGATTCAACAGCGAAAATTCTCTCAGGAAAGTCGCCATGAAACTACCACCAGGCCCGAAAACTCCGGAAATTGTACAGCTACTCCAATGGGTTGCTAACCCCTTGACATTGATGGATGATTGTGCTAAAAAATATGGCGATATGTTCTCACTGTGGGTAAGCGGGAATGGAAAGCCGATCGTCTTTTTAAGCAACCCACAAGCGATTAAAGAAGTTTTTACAGCCGATTACAAACAGTTTGACACCGGCCCTGCGAACCAGTTAGCCAAACCAATCCTGGGACAGTATTCGCTGATGTTGATGGATGGCGATCGCCACCGCAGAGAACGCCAATTATTGATGCCTCCGTTTCATGGCGAACGGATGAAAACCTACGGTCAGCTAATTCAAGATATCACCCTTGCAGTTACCGACGAGTGGGAAATCGGTCAGAAATTCTCAGTTCGCGAGGTAATGCAAGAAATTTCCCTGCGCGTAATTTTACAAGCTGTGTTTGGTTTGCAAGAAGGAACTCGCAGTCAACAATTGCGGCAACTTTTGTCAGAAATGTTAGATGAGATCAGTTCGCCTTTCAATTCCGTCTTACTTTTCTTTCCGGTACTGCAAAAAGATTTAGGTGCGTGGAGTCCGTGGGGTCGCTTCTTGCATCGCCAGCAAGAAATTAGCAAACTCCTCTATGCGGAAATTAAGGAACGTCGAGAAAAACCAGATCCATCCCGCACAGACATCCTCTCCTTACTTATGTCTGCGCGTGACGAAAACGATCGACCGATGACAGATGCAGAATTGCACGACGAATTGCGATCGCTTTTAGTAGCCGGTCACGAAACAACAGCCACATCATTAGCTTGGGCGCTATATTCAATTCACCGCGTACCGGGTGTGCTTGACAAGTTGCTGCAAGAAATAGATAGCCTTGGTAATAACCCAGATCCAGCGGCTTTTGCCAAACTACCCTATCTTACTGCTGTTTGCAACGAAACGCTGCGAATTTATCCAATTTTGTTTATCACCTTTGGCAGAATTGTCAAATCTCCCATCGAAATTACGGGTCATTTATTTGAACCCGGTACACAGCTAGCTGCCTGTATTTATTTAACACATCGGCGCGAAGATATTTACCCAGAACCAGACAAATTTAAACCAGAACGTTTTCTAGAACGTCAGTTTTCTCCCTACGAATATTTCCCCTTTGGTGGAGGTAATCGTCGCTGTCTTGGGATAGCATTAGCACCATTTGAAATGAAACTTGTACTGGGAACAATACTGTCGCGCTGGCAATTGGCACTTGCAGATAAACGCCCAGTTCGACCCATACGTCGAGGCTTTACATTAGGCCCATCTGGCGGCGTGCGAATGGTTGTTTGCGATCGCCATCACCAGAAATCTCGCATCGTGGAAACCACCGTTTAGCTGAAAATTAAACAAAAGATAGACAATAGCAAAAGATTGCCTATATCGACTGGGAGATAAATTTATTGACGCGATCGCGTAAATTGGCAAAATATATGCGATCGGGAGATGACATCATGACGCGAGATGATGAACCCCGGCTGGAGGAAGAGGTACTTTCTACCGCCGCAGAAATAGGGGTAATTAGCCAAGTGGATAAAGTAGAGGACGTAAATATAGATGTCAAAACTAATCTACTTAATATCGTTCAAGGACAAGCCGATTCAGTTTCATTTGCCGGCCAAGGTTTGGCAATCCAAAAAGACATCCGCGTCCAAGAAGTGCAAGTGCAAACAGGTCGGATTGCAATCAATCCTTTAAGTGCTATTTTTGGTGAAATCAAACTTACTCATCCGACAGATGCCTCTATCCGCGTTGTCCTAACGGAAGAAGATATCAACCGTTCTCTCAATTCCGACTACATCCGCAGCAAGTTGCCACCTTTAGATCTGGATGTGGATGGTAAAATTGTTACTCTGGAATTGCAACACATGGAAATTAACTTACCAGGTGACGGTAAGATAAAATGCAGCGGTAACGTGCTGCTGCACGAGGGCAATACTCGACAGTTAGACTTCATTGCCTTACTTTACCCGCGCACTTCTTCGCAGCCATTGTTACTAGAAGCCTTCCACTGCACGCCGGGAAATGGCATTGGCTTAGAATTAATAGTGGCTTTAATGTTGAAGTTCAAAGAACTGGTAAATTTACCTTACTACGAACTGGAAGGAAGCGCGTTTCGCGTCAAAGATATGGATGTACAAAAGGGCACCTTAACGGTGATGGCAGAAGCATACATCAGACAAATACCGTCAATGTAAGTGTGGGGCTATCTAAAGATAGATAACCGCTCATAAATTATTCTGTCGGGATGCAGATTCGCTGCTTTATACCGACCGCCTAAAGTTAGGTAGGTACTGCGATAAAAAATAGCAAAATGGCAGCAAATCAACCAGGGCTAGGTGAGCAAGCACTCAGTAAGGCAGCGGAAATTGGCCTATCCAGTCAACTGGATGAAGTAGAGGAACTTAACGTAGATATCCGTACCAATCCGCTGAAAGTAATTCAGGGAGAATTGGATTCGGTTGATATTAAAGGCAAAGGCATGGTCATGCAAGAAGACCTGCGGACAGAGGAATTGGAGATGCACATAGATCGCATCGCGATCGATCCTCTTCGCGCCGCCTTTGGCGATATTCAATTGAAACATCCTACCGAAGCAGAAACGCGAGTTGTCCTCACAGAAAAAGATCTCGATCGCGCCTTCAATTCCAACTTTATCCGCGATAAGCTGCAAAACCTGAATGTGCATATAAACGATCGACCGACAACGGTTGATGTGCAAAAAGTGGAATTCCGCCTACCCGGTCAAGGCAAATTTAGCTTAAACGCGACTGTTGGTCTGCGGGAGGGCGGCGAAACCAAACAAACTGCTTTCACTGCTATACCGCGTGTGAAAGAAGGCGGAAACCGCATCTCGCTTGAGGATGTTGAGTACGCGGAAGGGAAGGAAGTATCGCCAGAACTGACTAACGCTTTGTTGGATAAGTCCAGCGAATTGTTAGATTTACGTAATTTTGAGTTGGAAGGAATGTCGTTGCGCCTGAAAAAGTTGGATGTGCAAAACGGCAAGCTGACGCTGCAAGCAGAAGCTTATGTAGAACAGTTTCCTTCATCGTAATTTCAGATTTGAGATTTCAGATTTCAGATTGAATTTTTTTTGATTTGAAATCTGATTTTGCCATATAAAACCATTTTTAAATTTGCCATCTTAAATTTGCAATTTGAAATTCCCAAATATATGACTCGACAAAATTTACCTAATAAAAATGTAGAAACGGCAGCAAGACAAGCAGCTGCTCATCCTTGGGTGGAACGTTTGGCAAGATTTGGTATAGCGGCAAAAGGGGTAGTGTATGCGATCGTCGGTGTGTTGGCGGCGCAAGCTGCATTTGGCGCAGGCGGCAGAACAACCGACTCTAAAGGCGCTCTCCAAACTATTGTGACACAACCGTTTGGAAAATTCTTGCTTGGTTTGGTGGCGATCGGCTTAGTTGGATACGTCGTATGGCGTTTTGTGCAGGCATTTCTCGACCCCGAACGCAAAGGCAGCGATGCCAAAGGTATTGCACAGCGCATCGGCTATTTTATCAGCGGTTTAATATATGCCGGTTTAGCTTTAACAGCTACTAAAATAATTTTAGGTTCCGCAAGCGGAGGCGGTAGCAATTCAACGCAACACTGGACAGCACGTTTGCTGGCACAGCCTTTCGGTCAGTGGTTGGTAGCTACTGTGGGAGTAATTATAATTGGCATCGCGTGCTATCAAATTTATAAAGCTTTTACTGGCAAATTCCGCCAAGAATTGAAATGGCAGGAAATGAGGAACGTAGAAAGAACGTGGGCAATGCGCCTCGGCAGATTTGGCCTTACCGCACAAGCTATAGTTTTTAGCATTATCGGCTTTTTCCTCATCCAAGCGGCGCGTCAATCTGACCCCAATCAAGCGCGTTCTTTGGGTGGCGCACTAGCAGCACTGGCGGAACAACCCTATGGCCCTTGGGTTTTGGGTGTTGTGGCGATCGGTCTTGTCGCCTACGGTATTTATATGATGGTGCAAGCTCGTTACCGTCGCGTTGTGACTGTATGAAGTGCGATCGCGCTTGTAGTTAATTTCCAGTTCGATGGAGAAAAAATATCACACTTAATCTTAATTTTTTAGTGCTTCAGCAGCGAGAATTTACCGAGAATTTTGGCGCTATGAAGCACTCAATTTTGTGGCTGCGTTTGACTACCTTGAGGAACAGTAACTGGCTGAACCGCAGGCGCATTATTGTTTGGATTTGGAGATATTAACTCAATGCCAGAACAAACCTCGGCAAATTGACCGGAAAGTCTAGCATTTCTCATAATTTGAATACATTGATTGATCGTAACTAAAGTAATATCAGTCCGAATTTTAGCTGCTTCTAAATTAGCTCTTTCAGTTTGAGCTTGGAGTGCCCGTAATTGAGCCTCACCGATTTTTCTACAAGTACGTGCGTTACTGCCGCCCAGAGGTATGTTAATAGAAGCAACTGCGCCGATAGAAGTACTGGAAACTTCAGCATCAGAGCCGCTACCATTGCCCAATCCTCCATACATCGATAACCCCAAAGTTGGACTCGGACAGGAAATACCAGGGCCAAAACCGTAGAATTGGTTGTTATTTACTTGTGTATTCTGTTGTTGGTTTACCGTAGTTCCGGCGCTGCTAGAAGTCGCTCTAGAATTACTGCTAGTAGAGGGCAGGTTAAATGTGTCTTGAGAAAGTTCATCTGCCTTGGCAGCATTTGTCCAACCCAGGCTATACAGAATAATTATAGCAGCTATAGCCCACTTTGTATTCATAGCTATAAAATCAAAACAATTACTCTAATTCTAGGTAGGATGCCCTGAGAATTAGCCACATATTTTCATGCCAATGAAAACATTATCTTCGGCGATTATTTGCCATTTACTAGAAAGAAGCAAACACGCTCAGGTTAGTGGAAGCACCGTCAGCATTTGTAGTTGAATTTGTTTCTACAGTGCGAATATTACTACCAGTCAAATCTTGTTGCAGCAGATTAAAAGGTTTATCCGCATCGCGAATGCTAAAATCTGTATTCACATTAATAACCGGGTTGTTTCCTAAAGGTTGCACGTTTTCCCCATCGATGTTAAATCCCCGGAGCGATCGCACGTCAACTTCATTAGAAACTGTTACCGTTTTGGAAGATTGTGTAGAAAACCCAACCGAAAAACCTACGCTTTGGGCTACCGCTCTATTCGATATAACCGGGAAAGAGCCGACAATTATTAGCCCTAACAAAAGATACTTCATTTTAGCTTTTACCTATTATTGAAACACCGTGAAAGACCTGCTATGGGTTTCTGTAAAAGATTCCTGTCCGGTCACTTTCACAGAAGTAGCCGCACCCGCATCAAAACGATTGATACCTAAATTAAATTGACCGCCTGGTTGGTAAATCACATAAGATGACTCTGGTGTGACGCGACCGCCAGGATCGGAAACCGATAAGTTATCTCCAGCTACAGCAAATCCCGCACCAGTGTTAGAGTATTGGGTTTCGGTAATATTAGTGTTTACCGTTTGTTTGACGCAAGACGTAGTTCGGGAAAAGCCAGATGTAGGTTCGATAACTACTTGGGCGCTAACAGGTGCAGTTAAAATCCCAGCAGTCGCAACCGCACCCAAAATAGTTGATAAACGAATCATAAATTTGGGTTTTTTGTGATAAATTTGTGAAGGTATAGATATTTTTATCATTTGTTCATCCTCCTTTGGATATGGCAGGTTTATATCGGATTTGACGAGCTAGTTTATAGTTACTCTTCACTTAATTAAAAGTTAGAATTTTCAAACACGCTGAAACTATTGGTTTGAGTGAGGATAGCATTCGTTCCCGAACCGCCTGGGGTAACAGTTCCTTCTCCACTTCTGGAGATATTTCCCGATAATCCTTCTCTGTTACCACCGTTAGTCACGCTGACTTTCGAGTAAGCGGGTAGGGTGTTATTGCCTGTAGAGGTGAGCGATACTGGTGTCGCGTTATCGGAAGAGAAAGTGTTGAGAGAGAAGTTAAAAGGAGAGCTGTTTGTAGGGGCTGTAAATTGAGTATTTGGGTTCAAATTTGAACCTTGATTGAGGACTCCAGAAGCATCGATTCCACTTCCGGAAATAGCAAAGCCGTTGAGTCGATTTGCTTCGGCAGTTCCGGAAGGAGCATCAACTCTTAACTGAATTTGGGTGGTGCGAGTTTGGGAGAAGTCAGCGCGGACTGGTAGTGTGGGAACCGACAATGCTGTCACCAACAGCATTATTTTCAACCAGTTAATTTTGGCAGTAGCCATGTTGATTTAGTTTTGGTTGTTGGGATCGGACTTGAATTGTGGCAAATTAAGGGTGGGAAAGCGAGAAATGCCGTTTCGCTTTCCCGTAACACAAGTTAGGTGTTAGGCAGGAAAGAAACCCAAGTTACCGCAAAGGCGACTAACCTGCCTCGCCTCCCCTAATTATTGACCAAATACGGTCATGCTACCCGTTTGCGACAAGACACCCACGGTACCTTGTCCGCCAGCAGTAACAGTACCCGTACCAATGTTGGTGATAGTACCTGCAAGAGTTCCGGCAACACCGCCAACAGTGATATTTTGGATACCATAAGCAGGCCCAGCGATCGTACCTGTAGCGTTATTAAGGGTTGTCGCGCTTACGGCATCCAACACATAACTGGATGCGTTGTAGCTAAAGGTGCTGCCATCTGTGGGAGCAGCAGCGGTACCGGCAGTGATAGCACCAGTAGCATTTAGTGTTGGCAGGGTGACGGCTCCCAGATTGGAACCGGAGACGCTAACGTTAGCACCTTTAGCTTCTGTTTGATTTTGGGCTGGTTGAACGATTAGCTGAAGTTGCGTGCTGTATTCGTTAGTAACTGCTGGGCCTGCCTGGGCGGGAGATGTGGCGATGGAGAAGGCTCCGCCTAAGACTGCGGCTGAAGCAATTAGAAGAGTTTTGACTTTCATTGGAGTTCCTTGAATAAAAATTTAGGTTTTTAGCGGCTGCTGAATTTACGCATCAGCAACCTTGCTATATCAATTTGTATTTGATTTAGTTTGGCAGCGTCGATACTGATTTCTTAAGGATCTGGCTTTTTTTGGCCGGGGAAAGGAAGGTAAGGTAAGGTAAGTGGCTGATGCGCTACGTTGAACTACGTAATCAAAGTCTATGCTATCTCAGTAATCTCCCAATTGCCAATGACAGCTAAACGGTTTAGGCAGACGACAGTCAATTACTACGATAGCTGAGAAAGCGCCTGGAAAGCGATCGCTCTTTGCCCAAAATTTTTCAGATAGCCTGCGATCGCGCCCATTTTGAGCTTTATTTACCTATCGATCGACTCAGTGTTGTTTCCGTAGTTCGCTGGATTTTTCTCTGTTATCCACATCAGTATAAAAACCCCTTTGCTAACAATAGTAAGCGATCTGTATTAATATAAAAATAAAGTTTTTCTAAAGAGCAATGGTTAAATTGCTTTCTAGATTTTTTGGAGAGGCTCTACCTGCTCTGGTTTATAGGAAATACAGACATCATGGAATTTCAATCAGCCATCCAATTTGCAGATGCAGCCATTTTCGCACAGACTAACAGACATCTTAAAACTGTCGAGTTAATGTTAATGCGTGGTGCTTGGTCAGGACAGACTTATCAAGAAATTGCGGCCACCATAGGTTATACTCCTGAATATTTGCAGCACGATGTAGGGCCAAATTTATGGAAAATACTTTCCAAGATGTCCGGTGAAAAGGTCACCAAAAATAATTTTCGATCGGTAATAGAACGGTGGTGTGCATCTAAGCTTAATTACGCGAAAGAAGAAGCTATTGTTGCTGGATTTTTTTCTGGTTACAATCAGCCAATAAATAATGGAATTTCTCAGGGTACGCAATGCTCAAATTTGGCGATCGCAGAAATTGCAGAAATTACTACTATGGATATGGATTTTCTTCCCAGATGCTCTACCCGTTCGGCAACGACATTAGAATTACCTAGAGGTCAAGTACCTATTGATTCTAACTTTTATATCCAACGTCCTCCCATTGAACTGCATTGCTTGGAAGAAATTAGCCAGCCAGGAGGCTTGGTGAGGATAGAAGCGCCCAGACAAATGGGTAAAACTTCCTTAATGGCTAGAATTATCAATCAAGCCAAAAAGCAGGGGTATCGCACGGTGCTGTTGAACCTGCAACTAGCAGAAAGAGGAATTTTTAAAGATTTGAATCGATTTTTAGAGTGGTTATGTGCCAGCGTAGGTCAAAGTTTACAATTACCAAATCGGATGGCTCATTACTGGGATAATTTTTTAGGTAGTAGCTACAATACTACAGTTTATTTTGAAAAGTATTTATTGCCGAAAATTAATAGTCCTGTAGTGATGGCGATCGACGAAATGAATCGCATTTTTCAGTATCCGGAAATTGCCTGGGATTTTTTGGGAATGCTGCGCGGCTGGTACGAAAAAGCTAGGTATGGAGAAAGTGTCTCCAATGCTTTTGAAAAGTTGCGTTTGGTCATTGTAAATTCTGGCGATATTGATCTATCTTCAACTATGAATTTATCGGTATTTAATGCTGGTTTGTTAGTGAAATTGTCAGAATTTAGTTTTAATCAAGTTAAAGAACTAGCAGATATACACGGATTGTATTGGGACGATTCTCAAGTCCAAAAACTAATGAATTGGGTGGGCGGACATCCTTATCTGGTGCGCGTTGCTCTTTATCATATTGCCAGAAAAGACATAACGCTGCCGCAATTATTGCAGACAGCTACTACACAGTTTGAAATTTATAAAGACCACTTGCAACGCCAGTGGTGGTATCTCCAGCAGGATCGGGAACTAGCGCAGGCATACAGTCAAATTGTGACTAGAGAAAGCTTGGTAAGTCTGGATTTAGAGCCTGCACTAAATTTGGAAAGTATAGGGCTGGTGAAGCTAATCAATAATCAGGCTATACCGAGTTGCGAGTTGTATCGCCAGTATTTCCGCGATCGCTTGCACAGCTAACACAACTATTATATCTATTTGGACAGATTTTTTACATTTTGTAATTTATCTAGGATAACAGAGATAGTCCATGTTATAAAGTTGCATCAATGGAAACTTACGACGTTGTAATCATTGGCGCAGGCCATAATGGTTTAGTTTGTGCTGCTTATCTGCTCAAAGCAGGATATAGCGTTTTATTACTAGAAAAACGCTCTGTTCCTGGCGGTGCAGCAACTACCGAGGAAGCATTGCCAAAAGAAGCACCGGGTTTTAAATTCAACCTGTGTGCGATCGACCACGAATTCATCCATCTGGGCCCAGTAGTTGAAGAATTAGAACTGGAAAAATACGGCCTGGAGTATCTTTACTGCGACCCAGTGGTATTTTGTCCCCATCCAGATGGTAAATACTTTTTGGGTCACAGATCCGTTGAGAAAACCTGTGCGGAAATTGCCCGCTACAATGAGCGCGACGCCAAAAAATATGCCCAATACACAGACTTTTGGCAGCGGGTGATCAGCGCTATGATTCCCATGTTCAACGCGCCACCAAAGTCGATCGTCGATATTGTTGGGAACTACGACTTTAAAAAGCTGAAAGATTTAATTTCTGTTATCGGTGGCCCGGATAAAACGCTGGACTTTATACGTACAATGCTAACCAGCGCCGAGGATGTCATCAACGAATGGTTTGATTCCGAGTTTCTCAAAGCACCTTTGGCAAGATTGGCATCCGAACTCGGTGCGCCTCCCTCTCAAAAAAGCATTGCTGTGGGTGCGATCATGATGGCAATGCGCCACAATCCCGGCATGGCTAGACCTAGAGGCGGTACTGGCGCTTTGGTGACGGCCCTAGTTAATTTAG
This sequence comes from Aerosakkonema funiforme FACHB-1375, assembly GCF_014696265.1. GTDB lineage: Bacteria > Cyanobacteriota > Cyanobacteriia > Cyanobacteriales > Aerosakkonemataceae > Aerosakkonema > Aerosakkonema funiforme_A. The sequence goes on from NZ_JACJPW010000074.1 coordinate 22,750, forward strand.
TCACAAGTTTGGGTGGAAAGATACTTACTGACCAGCACGTTGAGAAGATTTTAATCGATGACGGTAGAGCTGTGGGAGTTCGGGCTGGTGGTGGCAGGGAATACCGCGCAACTAAAGGTGTTATTTCTAACATTGATGCCAAGCGCTTGTTCTTGCAATTGGTCGATGAAAGCGATGTGAATGCTGCCGACCCAGATTTAAAGGAGCGTTTGGAACGTCGCATCGTTAATAATAACGAAACTATCCTCAAAATCGACCTAGCGATGGATGAACCGCTGCGCTTTGTGCATCACGACCATAAAGATGAATATCTGATCGGTTCTGTGTTGATTGCCGATTCTGTCAGACAGGTGGAAATTGCCCACAGCGATCCGTCTGTTGGTAAAATTCCGCTGGAAGACCCGTCAATGTATGTAGTTCAGCCGACGATGCTAGACCCGTCGATGGCACCTCCCGGCAAGCATACGCTTTGGATCGAATATTTTGCGCCTTATCAAATTGCGGATGCGGAGGGAACGGGTTTAAATGGGACGGGCTGGACGGATGAATTGAAAAATAAAGTAGCCGATCGCGTTATCGATAAGCTCGCAGAATACGCGCCCAATGTCAAGACTGCGACGATCGCACGTCGCGTGGAAAGTCCCGCCGAACTGGGAGTGCGTTTGGGAGCCTACAAAGGTAACTACTACCATATCGACATGACCCTAGACCAGATGGTGTTCTTCCGTCCGTTACCGGAATTGGCAAACTACAAAACGCCAATTGATGGACTGTATCTCACCGGTGCGGGAACTCATCCGGGTGGCTCAATTTCCGGTATGCCGGGACGCAATTGCGCTCGCATCTTCCTGCACGCACAGCAGCCTCTCGCCCAAACTCTCAAAGATGCGGGCAATTCTCTCAAGTCTACCGTCGCGTCGGTGTTCCGCATTTCTTAGGGGATAGGGGCTAGGGGTTAGGGGTTAGGGGATAGGGAAGAGGGAAGAGGGAAGAGGGAAGAATTTTGACTTTTGACTTTTGACTTTTGACTTTCCCACTCCCCCACTCCTAGTTTCAACCTGGGAGCGAGGTTTTTGAGGCTCTACCTCGCTTATCTTAGTAACATTCGACGAATGACCAATGACTAATGACAGATAAAGTTTTAATTGTGGGAGGAAGCGGGCGAATTGGCAGCAGCGTTGCTGCGGATTTAGTTGCCCACACAAAGGCAGAAATTACTATTACCGGGCGAAATTCAGCTGCTGGGGAAGCGGTGGCCCAGCAGCTGGGGTCGCAAGTAAAATTTTTGACTTTGGATTTGGCGGAAAAGGAGAAATTGCGGAATGCGATCGCATCTTCGGATATTGTCATCCACTGCGCTGGGCCATTTCACTACCGCGATGCGATCGTTCTGAAAACCTGCATCGAAGAAGGCGTTAATTATTTGGATGTCAGCGATCATCGCTCTTTTACAATCAAAGCGCTCAATTATAAATCTGCCGCCGAACAAGCTGGCGTAACCGCAATTGTGAATACGGGTATTTTTCCCGGCATTTCTAATAGCATGGTGCGACAGGGTGTGGAACAATTGGATGAGGCAGAAAAGATTCACCTCAGTTATGTAGTATCGGGTTCTGGCGGTGCGGGAATCACGGTGATGCGAACGACGTTTTTGGGTTTGCAAAATCCGTTTGAATCTTTGATAAATGGGCAGTGGGAAACTGTGAAACCTTATAGCGATCGCGAAACGGTTGTATTCCCACCTCCCTACGGTCGCACTGGCGTTTACTGGTACGATATGCCAGAAACTTTCACTTTGCCGGATACTTTTCCCGTCAAAACAGTGATTACAAAATTCGGTTCCGTTCCCGATTTTTACAATTACCTAACTTGGTGGGTTGCTAAGTTTTGGCCGCCCAAAGTCCTCAAAAATACCGCGACGATCGAGTTTTTATCTACTGTCAGTCACAAGATGACTAATTTTACCGATCGCTTCAGCGGTATTGGCGTAGCAATTCGTTCGGAAGTCACCGGAAAAAAAGATGGAAAGATAGCTAGTTTTTGTTCGACTTTAGTACATGAAAATACCGCAATTTCAGCAGGCTACGGCACCGGTAGCATTGCCGAATTATTGCTGAATGGCAAACTGAAAAAACCCGGTGTTTGGGCGGTGGAACAAGCATTACCAACCGATTTGTTTGAACAAACAATGGCAAGCCGTGGTGTAACTATTCAGGGAGATTGGATAAATTAGTATCTCATCGTCGGGTGGGGGACGGCACGAGCGATAACTTTACTTTTTCAACTAATAATTATTTTCCCGTGCCGTCACTCACCGAGCGCAATTGTGTTTAATATCACGAAATCTTTTTTACCATAAATCCGAAATATACCAGAAATAACAAGGGATTGTCTTGTCCCATAAAGGTTATTCTATAAATATTTACGCGCTTTCATGGTAATATATTTTTGTTGACTTGCTGAGTTTTATTAAATATTAATCACTTCCAGATCTTGAGTGAAAATACTCTCTTGTTCCGGTTGATAAATATATTCGTAATCGAATGTTAAAGATTGGGGATGGCGAATCATTGAAAATCCAAAATCGCTAACTGTATTTGTGGTAAAAGTATTCATAACTAGCTCGATCGATCGCTTTTCTGATAAATCGGGTATTTGCACATAATAATCGTGTTTTTCAAAGAAAATCCTTTCGTATTTCGGCACAACTATACCGTTAAGTTTGTGAGCTTTTTGAATAGGCTTAATATAGTTTTTGATAAAGCTGGTTGGAGATTTTTGTAATATAGATAATCTTTCTTGTTGCGCCCAACTCATCTGAAATATCATTTTCAGAAGCTCAAAGCCTAAAATATAATTGAAAAGGCTATTTTTTTCTTCTGTACTGATCACCAATCGTAAAGCCGATTCTAAATAATCATGAGGCTGTTCGCGCAAATCTTGAGATGAATGGATAAAAAATTGCCTGACGTAGCTTTTTAAGACGGCTTGATTAAGCTCGGTTTTGAGGTAAAATCTGAATAGATACTTTTGAACTTGGTGTTGCGTGTCTCTGTCTTCCAGCATTCGCGCCACTAAGCCATCTGCGGTATATTCATCTAAAAACTCTGCTTGCAAATCTGGGGTAGATCCACAGAGAAGATGACAAAGTGACAAAACATAACGGCGTTCTTCCCAAGGCAAACTTTCCGCCCATTTTTTCGCAAGTGGAGGAAGTGTTTCCAGAATGCTGTAGGATTGAAATTTTCGCGGTTTGGACGAGTTTCCAAGTTTGGGTTTCATAAGCGGAAGCAGGTATAGGTAGATACACAAAGGTTATCCGCATTTAGCTTGAAACAAGTGTTGCTGAGGAGCGGGCTCAGCTTTTATAGCTAGGGGCCAGAAAAAGTCAAAAGTCAAAAGTCAAAAAAAGAAGCTATAATAAACGGCTTGATGGAATTAAGAACGTCCTAACTGCCTTGTTGCTATAACTGTTAAGTTTTGACTGTTACTTTTGAGTTTGGTTGCGATCGAGCTACTATTTAGTATTCCCAAACAGCTGTGAGAACACAAAATCCTTCTGGATTGCAACAAAAGTCTATTTTATCTCAGATATCTGCCAAAAGTCTGTAACATCGTATCCCAGTTCGCCCAACATCTGACGCAGGAGGGGCATACTCAGACCGATGACGTTGGAGTGACAGCCTTCGATTTTCTCGACAAAAAGACCTCCTTTGCCTTCAAGGGCGAAACATCCAGCACATTTTAGCGGTTCGCTGCTGGCGACGTATGCTTCGATTTGACGATCGCTGACATTGGCAAAGTACACCCGCGTCACCTGAGATCGCACCAAAGTTTTGCCCTGCTGTTGGTCAATTAAAGCATGACCCGTATACAGGTCACCAACTTTACCGCGCATCATTTGCCAACGGGCGATCGCTTCTTCTGCATCAGCCGGTTTGCCGTGAATTTCGCCTGCGATCGCCAACACAGAATCACAACCCAACAATAGCGCATCTGCGAACTGAGGTGCCACTGTTTCCGCCTTGCGTTGCGCTAGCGTTTTTACCAGTTCCGCCGCATTGTCGATATTGACTTGCGACTCATCAAAATCGCTGGGACAGACAACTGCTTCTATGCCAGCAATTTGTAACAAACGACGGCGGGCTGGCGAGGCAGAAGCTAATACTAATTTGGGATTTGGGATTTGGGATTTGGGATTGACCATTTCCTTGTCAGTTGTCAGTTGTGCGTTGTGATTTGGCATCTGCCAAAAGTCATAAGTTTTTGGTTAGTTTGCGATCGCAAACTGACCAACTAATAGACAAAGAAAGAATCAACAATTTGCTGGAACTGATTTTTCACTTTTTGCCAGCGCTTTTCTGTAGTGGATGCGCTAAAAGTATAGAGTTTGCTGTTGTTGAGGACAACACTGGTTAAATTGTGCCGTTCCTGGTTGGGCAATTTTATGAGATATTCCAAAAGGTAGTACATTTTGCCATTACCTTCTCTCGCCTCGGCATTCACCAATTCCGCTTCGCGTCCAGATCCCGCAGGAGCTAAAGCAACTTTGGACAGTTTATATCCTACCTCACTAGCAGTGCCCAGATCGCTGAGCGTTTTGGCAGATTCCACTGGACTGATGACCACGCTGACGTTCTCGCTTTGCTCGATCAAATCGTGGAACACCACATCGGGGCCATTTTTTGATACTTTGACTGGTATCCAACCATTAGGATAAAGGAACTGGTAGCCGTCCATGCTATCAATATAGCTTTTCAAACCGACAGTGCCGCCAACGCAACTTGTCAGAGTCAAGCTTAGCACGACTAAAAGTACCGCTGCGATTCGTTTGAGCATCTCTAGATATTTCCCTTGGGCAGTGTCGTTATATTTTCTCATTTATTTGACGCGATCGCAGTTGACCTAGAGCGAGGGAGTGGGGGAGTGGGGGAGTGGGGGAGTGAAAAAATTATGTAGGTCGCGCACCTGCAAACCGCTATATACCACTATATAAGAGGGATACTTTAAAAGCACAAGTGCAGAGAAGAAATCGCTTATTATTACAAATTATCAAAGAAGGACAAGCGATGTTGATAACTACCGAATTGCGATGGTTTAATCGCGGTAAACTACCAGAAGATATTAAAGATTGGTTTAACGGCGATGCGCTAGGCGAACATCACCAATCACCAGAAGAACGAGAAGATATCTATTTATATATTCCCGAATGTGAATATCTGGGAATCAAACTTCGACAGCAGCGTTTGGAAATCAAATTGCGAAAAGCCGAATTGGATACTTTGAGTTTTGGAGATAATGTAGAAGGTAAGGCAGAAAAATGGGTGAAGTGGAGTTGTGAAGATGCGACAGCAGAAAGTTTGATTCCCGCAGATGCGCTCAAAAAAAGGCCGTGGGTGAGTGTAAAAAAAGTGCGATCGCAACGCAAATACCAAGTCTCTGCCGATGCTTCGGTAACATCAGTACCTGTCGATAAAGCCATTAACCAAGGCTGTAATGTAGAAATCACCCAACTCGATATCAAAGACAATCTTTGGTGGAGTCTTGCCTTGGAAGCATTTGGCGAAGATGCCAATTTAATGTATAATCTTGAAACTGTATCTATTTGGCTATTCCAAACTTACTCCGCCTCTAAATTGCAAGTTCAAAATTCCTCCGCCTATCCCCAATGGCTTGCTTTTCAATCTAAAGACTTACCCAAAAAAACTCTTTTTTGACCCCACTATGAGTTTTGTTGCACTGCTGATTTTATTGGTATTTGTTTCTGCCATTCCCCTTGGCTTAGCCTTGTGGCTAAAAAAGCGCTATAAAAAAACGAAATTTGTCTTATTTGCCCTCACCGGATTGCTTGTACTCACGCAAACGAGCGTTTGGCTATATGATGTTAGCGGAATGCAGGCATACAACCATTATCTTCAAATTCAAACTTTTTTAAATCAACCTTTCACAGGGTTGCGTCAAGTTGGTTTGACGCGGAGTAAAGGGATTATTGCTCTTTCGTATATGAGTGAAGGATTGGTAAGTTATGCGATGCAAAATCCAGCACGGAAACCAGAAATAATTGCTTTATTGAAAAAAGCGATCGCCATTGCGCTTCACCCCGATATTTCACCTTACCAAAATATTAACAACGTTGCCAGTTGGGGTGAAGAAGGATTGTACTTGAGCCACTTTAATGTTATGCTAGGAAGTTATCAGAGATTGTCAGGCGATCGCACCTATCTCCAACTCAACCGCACCATCTCCGAACACCTCGCCCAAAAAATTCTCGCCGCGCCTCATAATAATATCAGATCCTACAATAAAGCTCAAGATAGATGGCCTGCCGATAATGCCGTCACCCTATATTCATTGTACCTCTTCGACAAAAACAATAATAGCAAAATAAGCTTATCGCCAATCCAGAAATGGTTAGAATACATGGAAACAAAAGGCAGCGAACCGAAAACAAAACTACATTACTCCGAACTTACTGGAATTGAAAAATATTCCCCATACCCTCGCGGTTGTGCATTATCTTGGACAGCCAAATATATGAGCGATTTTGCTCCCAAAGAAGCCAGAGATCTGTGGAGTAATTATAAAAAACATTACCAGAAAAATTTCCTAATTATCTCTGCTTTTAGAGAATATCCTCCCAATGCTAATATTAACCCAGATGCGGATTCCGGGCCGATCGTTTTTGGTATGGGTGCAGGCGCTACCGGACTCGCACTCAACGGTTCCAAATATGTGGGAGATTACCTCACCTATTATCAGATTAATAACTTGTTCAGATTGGTAGATTTACTAGCCAACATTTTATCATCCTTCGGTGACAAAAAGTGGCAAACCCTCACACAGGATATCTTAGCAATATCGATACAATTTAATGCCGAAACCAAAGTGCCCTGGTATTAGCTTTTAGGGTGCTTTAAACTTACCGTAACCCATCCCAATTAAACCCTATCCCTTCCCTCACCAAAAATCTACATCTACATCTGTGTTCATCCGTGTTCATCTGTCTTCATCTGTGGTAAAAAATCCATTTATTCACTTTTCGGATGTTTAATCTTCCACTTTCCAAAACCAACGATCTTTTAATTTTCTAACCTCTAGATATGGATAATTACCAGAAGGCTTGACAGAGATATCTTTACGATCCGACCTGTAAACAAAACCCGTCTTCCGATTTCCCCAAACACCCAAATCGCTACAAAAGAAAATAATATTTGTATTCCCCTCTTTGGTAATGCTAATCTTCCTATTAGGACAGCCAACCAAATGACGATAATCGCAAGGAAGTAGGACTTCCGAAACAGGCTGACCGGGAGGAGTTTTTATTTGTCCCGATTTGACCATTGCTACTACTTCTTCAAAAGATTTGAAATGATTATCGAATGTTTCCAGAGTGGGATTAGCGGGAACGGTAAGCAAAACTAAAATCGTAGTTATTATAGTTATGGAAAATGGTAAGATTATTTTGGGAAAGTTTTGCTTTACCTGGATGACCGCGTAAATCACCCAAAAAAATAATAAAGGCCAAAATAACAGGGTGTCACTGATGCCGATTTGCCAGACTGCCAAGAGAAGAACCAATACGATCGCATATATAATTAAAAAGAATATCGCTCGCAGCAGCGCAGTCAAAAATATGCGATACTCTTCTTTAACAGATGCGGTTTGACCAATCGCTGGGTTAGCCGAAAAGTAAGTAGGCCAGTAAAATAAGAATGTCAAAAAGGCAAAGTTGATCCAGAACAAGGAGACAAACTCGCCCAAGTAACATTTGTATATCCTAAATATCAGTTCCAAACAGCAAAAGATGACTAAAATCAACGAGATTATCAAAACTTTTGATTGCTGAGGCAAATTTCTGATATTCTGCATAACGATCGCACAAATGAGTATGTTGTTGCGCTTGTTGCACTTTCATGCGTATGCAGTTGCGCTGTCTTCGCGCTTAGCGCAACTACATATAGCAACGGTCAGGGCGGTTAGGACATCCTAAAATGCCAAAACCAATTCACAGCAAGCATTTCACTTTTGACTTTTGACTTTTGACTTTTGACTTTTGCTATACCTATTATTGGTTGCCAACATTCAGCTTATGTGCAGTGCGAAGAATTTGCCCAGCTAAAACCGCCGCACCAAAACCATTGTCAATATTAACAACAGCTACTCCCGCAGCACAAGAATTGAGCATTGTCAACAGCGGAGCGAGGCCACCAAAACTCGCACCGTAGCCTACACTGGTAGGAACTGCGATCGTCGGAGAATCTGCCAAACCAGCGACTACACTGGGTAAAGCACCCTCCATCCCCGCAACGACAATCAGCACATCGGATTGTGCAATAACTTGGCGATTACTCAGCAAGCGGTGGATACCGGAAACGCCGACATCCCAAAGGCGTTGCACCCGGAAGCCGGATAATTCTGCGGTGATGGCGGCTTCTTCGGCGACGGGTAAATCGGCTGTTCCCGCAGAGATAATGCCGATCGCACCAGCGTACTGAGGTTCTATAGTAGGAGGAGCGATCGCACAAATCCGCGCCATTGCAAAATATTGTAAATCGGGAATCTTTTCTTGCAATTGGGCATAAACAGCCGATTCGATGCGCGTTGCCATCACAACTGGATTGCGATCGCGCATCACCGCTATAATCTGAGCAATCTGCTCCGGCGTTTTACCAGGCCCCCAAATCACCTCCGGGAAACCTGTTCGCAGACGACGGTGATGGTCGATGCGGGCAAAATCTCCAACAGGCTCAAAATCAAAATGCTTTAGTTTGTCGAGCGCTACATCTGGCGTCACTTCACCAGCAGCGACCGCTTGTAGGAGATGGCGTAAAATTTCAGGTTGAGTCACAGTGGCTCCTCTGGACTTGTTACGTTACATTAACAGTTGGGGGGACTTACGCACTCTGGGGATAAAAACCCGGTTTCTTCGTCGATCCTTCACCATGAAACCTAGCATTTTTCGTAGAAACCTGGTTTCTTTGCGTAAGTCCTCAGACGATCGATCGTTCAAGTTAATCTCAAATATTAAGTCAAATATGAAATTTATTAACCCCAAAACAGACTATGGGTTTAAAAAAATTTTTGGTTCCGATAACAGCCAAGATATCCTGATTAGTTTTCTGAATGCGATCGTCTATCAAGGTCAGCCTACAATTAAAAGTCTAGAAATTATCGACCCCTACGCTCCCGGTCGCATTTCCGCTTTAAAAACCACTTACTTTGATGTCAAAGCCAAACTGAATAACGGGCAAAATGTATTGATAGAAATGCAGGCTTTCAACGTGCCTGCTTTTACCAAACGAATTGTTTATAACGCCGCCAAAGCTTACGCCAATCAACTGAGAATAGGAGAAGAATATCCTGAAGTTAGACCCTTGATTTCAGTAGCCGTTATGGATTTTAACTTATTTGAACTTTCCCAAACAGTAATTTCCCAATTTATTTTCAAAGAAAAGCAGCAGCTATTCGATTATCCAGAGTATCCGTTTGAGTTAGTCTTTGTGGAGTTACCGAAATTCAATAAAACTCTAGAGGAGTTGGAAACTGTGGCGGATAAATGGCTGTACTTTTTGCGAAAAACACCGGATCTAGAAGTAGTTCCAGAAAAGATGGCAACAGTACCGGAAATTGATAAAGCGTTTGCGATCGCCAATCGCATCAATTTGAGCGTGGAAGAGTTAGAGGATTTGGAGAAGAGAGAACAGTTTGTGAGGGAACAGAAAGGTTCGATCGAATTTAGCCGCGCCGAAGGTCGCGCCGAAGGAATACAAACAGGTCAGCTAATATTGGTACAGCGACAATTAAGGCGACGATTTGGTGAAATTCCAGTCGAAACTCTCGATCGTTTGGAACAGCTATCATCGGATGACTTAATAGCTTTAGGTGATGTTATTTTCGACTTTTCAAGTTTAGCCGATTTAGTAGCTTGGTTGGAAACTAGGTAAGCATTCAGCTATAACCCACCAGTTTTATTGTTTCTCCCCCCACTCCCCCACTCCCCGTTCAACGCGCATAACATTGTTGTTGTGCAAGTCCAGAATTGTGAGGTCTTGCTGTCGGCGCTTGCGCTACCAATTCCACTTCTCCTTTAGAATTAACAACCCATCCTTGCGCTTCCACAATTTGAGTATTGCTCATAGGTGATGGGGAATGGAAATTTGGTAATTTTCCCACTATGCCAGTTTGGGAAGAATCGGTCAATCTTAAATCCACCCAAGTAGCACTACTATCAAGCGCTTCCAGAGGACTGGGGGGTAAACCACCTTTGCCAGTAACGACAAATTGGTTTTGCTCTGTTCCTGTAGAGCGACAGCTGGAAGCAACTAAGCTAGTCGCATCAACCAAATTATCTGGCAAAACGAGTAACCCGGAACTAGGATCGACATCGGGAGTGTTGACTGCGACAGTGCCACTTAAAGAAGAATCTGCGCCTGTAGCGGTGATGTCGCTACTGAGCAAGTTTCTGGGATCTAAAAGGGTAGGATCGTCGGTATTGAGTAGGCTTTGTAGTTCTTCTCTGGTGCGCGACTGTGCGCCAAAGATAGCTTGTGCGTTGATGATGATATTACCGCCTCTGGCATTGAGGGAATTGGCGCTGATATCGCTATTATCTAAAGCGGCAATTACATCAGCATTAATCGTAATGTTGCCACCAATAATATTTTCGCCCTGTGCGTTGGTGGTAATTCTGCTGTTTTGATGCAAGATGAGAGAGGATGCACCCAGCCTAATACTTGCTTGGTCTTCTCGTGTGGAGTTAAAACCTTGGATGGTTTCTGTGCTGATTAGTGCCTTGTTGTTCAGATTGATGGCATCAGCCTCAACCAGTATATTGCCTGCTGCACCTTGACCTCTACTGGCGCTACTCAATCGCGTGCCATTGGTAAGGTTCACCGACTTGGCAGTAATGCTGACGCCTCCCGCATCTCCGACACCATTCGAGTTCACCTGGCTGAAAGCTCCACTGGAGAGTCCATCCTTCCGGCTACCATCAAAGGTAACCGTATCGCTCGCCATCATCGTAACGCTACCCGCATTCCCTTGCCCATCGGTGCTGGAACTCAGTTGAGCGCCATTGGTAACGTTCGCAGATTTGGCCGTAATGCTGACGTCTCCCGCGTCCCCGACACCATTCAGGTTCACTCTGCTGAAAGCTCCACTGTTGCTTCCATCCTTGCGCTCACCATCAAAGGTAACTGTATCGCTGGCCATAATCCTGACGCTACCCGCTTTCCCTTGCCCAAGGGTGCTGGAACTCACTTGAGCGCCATTGGTAACGTTCACCGATTTGGCCGTAATGCTGACATCTCCCGCATCCCCGACTGCATTCGAGTTTACCTGACTGAAAGCTCCACTACTAAATTTTCCATCCTTGCGCTCACCATCAAAGGTAACCGTATCGCTGGCGATAATCCTGACGCTACCCGCATTCCCTTGCCCAAAGGTGCTGGAACTCAGTTGAGCGCCATTAGTAACGTTCGCAGATTTGGCCGTAATGCTGACGTCTCCCGCATCTCCGACACCATTCGAGTTCACCAGGCTGAAAGCTCCACTGGAAAGACCATCCTTGCGCTCACCATCAAATGTAACCGTATCGCTGGCCATAATCGTGACCCTACCCGCATTCCCTTGCCCAAAGGTGCTGGAACTCAGTTGAGCGCCATTAGTGACCAAAAGTGACTTGGCAGTAATGCTGACGCCGAGGCCATCTCCGACACCATTCGAGTTCACCTGGCTGAAAGCTCCACTACTGGATTTTCCATCCTTGCGCTCACCATCAAAGGTAACTGTATCGCTGGCGATAATGTTGACGATACCCGCATTGCCTCGCCCATTCGTGCTGGAACTCAATTGAGCACCATTAGTAACGTTCACCGATTTAGCAGTAATGCTGACGTCTCCCGCATCCCCGACTGCATTCGAGTTCACCTGGCTGAAAGCTCCACTGTTGCTTCCATTCTGGCGCTCACCATCAAAGGTAACCGTATCGCTGGCCATAATCGTGACGCTACCGGCATTCCCTTGCCCAAGAGTGCTGGAACTTAGTTCAGCGCCATTAGTAACGAAAAGGGACTTGGCGGTAATACTGACCCCCCCCGCATCCCCCTCTGCACTAGGTTCCACACGGCTGAAGGCTCCACTGGGGAGTCCATCCTTCCCCTCACCATCAAAGGTGACCGTATCGCTGGCGATAATGTTGACGATACCCGCATTGCCTCGCCCATTCGTGCTGGTATCCAGTTGAGCGCCATTAGTAACGAACAGGGATTTGGCGGTAATGCTGATTCCCCCTGCATCGCCCACAGCATCTGGTTGCACCGTGCTTCCCAGGTTACTGGGAGTTCCATCCTCACTCTCACCATCCAAGAAGATGGTATCGCTAGCGATAATCGTCACCTTACCCGCATTCCCTTGTCCAAAAGTGCTGGTATCGATATCGACACCATTGGTAAGGCTCACAGATTGGGCGGTGATGCTGATTTCCCCTGCATTGCCCACGGCACCTGCTTGCACCGTGCTTCCGATTCCACGAGGGCTTCCATCCTTCCCCCCACCGTCAAAGGAGACAGTATCACTAGCAATAATCGTGATGCTACCGGCATTCCCTTGCCCAAAGGTACTCGTATCGATATCTGCACCATTGGTAACACTCACTGATTTAGCGTTAATCCTGATATTGCCGCTATTTCCGACTGCATCAGGATTGACGTTGTTTTGAATGAAGCTCGAATCAATTGCGATACCTTCAGTAGCACTTAGAGAGATATCCCCCGCTCTACTTTCAGGTGACCCCAAATCACTTGCTATCCCAGCACTGAAAAGACTCTCTCCCGAAATATCGATATTTCTGGCGGTAATGGCAATACTACCGCCACCACCAGCAAGTACGTTAATTCCTGCTTTATTAATAATTGACACATCTGCTTGTGGGACGGGCGTCTCGCCTGTCACTCCATCGGGGAAGCTCAAACTACCATCCGCATTCAGTTCTACTGTTCCCTCTCCTGCTAGTCCCCCTATCTCCACACGACCGCCGGGAGCCTGTAAAATACCGCCATCAACAATGACATTGCCACCAACTAGGATCAAATTTTTGCCAGGGGTAACTTCTAAGGGATTTAACTCGCTGTGGAAACTTTCCGTTAGGTCTTCCTGACCAAATTCTTGACCTTTCCCCTGTACGCGAATCTCGCCTGGATTGTTTCCATATTGCAATCCTACTGGTACATTAATACTCAGCAATGGTGCAGCTTGCGGATTAGTAGCGCTAAACTCTATGCCATCACCAAATTTGATACTACTGGCTGTACTCCCCAAAAATGAGCCGCCTATATTTAATTTGGCATTCTGCCCAAAAATAATCCCATTTGGATTAATCAAAAATAAGTTAGCTGTGCCATTAGCGCGAATCAATCCATCTATATTCGATATCGAATTACCGGTTACCCGGCTGAAAATATTCTGGATCTCGACTGCGTTATTGAAAAATGCCTCACCGCCAGTTGGGATAGAGAACTCCCGAAAGCTATGGAAAAGATTGTTTCCCGCTCGGTTGCCGTCATTTATTGTAAATTTCTGATTATCTAGAGTTGTGACGTTGGTGGATAAAGTGGCATCTGGAACGATTTGCGATCGCACTTCTCTACCCCATCCCAAATAAAGCAGCGCCAAACCACTCGCCAACCACAACTTTAACTTGACTTGAGGACAAAACAGTGCTGGCAGAGATACCTGTGCGTAAGGCGATCGCATTTGCATAGATGAATACCGAACAATTTCAGGATTATATCTCCATCAATAAAATATTCACAATGACGCAACAAATTTTTAATCGTTCTTAAAGATAACAAATAAATAAAAAAGGCAAAAGATGAAGTCAGGAAATTTTCCTTTTACCCTTCTTTCTTTTGCCTTTTGCCTTTTGACTTTTGACTTTTGCCTTACTTAGACTTGATTAGTTACGGAAGTAGGCTGTACGGTATTTGTCGGTGTAGCCCCATTGAGGTGCTGTACCGGATCGGCTACTGGATTGCGTGACTGGATCAGAGCGATCGCACGGCTGACAGTTTCGGGTAAAATCACCACCAAACTACCGGCAGAAGCGGTATCTAAAGCGCTGTTGACAGCTGTTGTCTCATCGAGGATAGCTTCGTAACGGGAATCTGGCTTAGTTTGCTGGATGCCTTTGACAATCAAGGCAGATGCGTCGCCGCGAGGGCGTCCCCGCGTGTCGTCGTCTTCTTTGACGATGATGCGATCGAACATTTCTGCCGCCAGTTTGCCCAACAAAATGAAATCTTCATCGCGGCGATCGCCTGGGCCACCCACTACACCAATCCTCTCACCCGGCCAGTTGCGGACAAAACCGCTCAGCGCCTCGTAGCTGTGGGGATTGTGAGCATAATCCACCAAAGCGTGGAATTTGCCTAAATTAAAGATATTCATCCGTCCCGGCGTTTGGTTGACGGAAGCGCGGAATGTTTTGAGTGCGGTGCGAATTGTCTCGATATCAACTCCTTGCACAAACGCCGCCAAAGCAGCCGCCAGGGCATTGGCAATCATAAACGGCGCACGTCCTGCCATTGTGAGGGGTACGTTTACCGCCTGGTCGATTCGCAGCGTCCAATCTCCCTTCAAAATCGACAAATAGCCGTTTTCGTAAACTGCCGCCACGCCTCCCTTGCCAGTGTGTTCTTTCACCAACTGGTTATCTGGATTCATCGTGAAGTAAGCAACTTGGGCTTTCACCCGCTTGGCCATATTTGCTACCAAGGGGTCGTCTGCATTCAGTATCGCGTAACCTTTAGGCAAAACAGCTTCTGCTACCACACACTTGAGGTCGGCTAATTGCTCTACAGTATCGATATCGCCGATTCCCAGGTGGTCTGCGGCCACATTTAGCACTACGCCGACATCGGAAGCTTCAAAACCCAAGCCGGAACGCAATATCCCACCGCGTGCGGTTTCCAGCACTGCCACTTCCACAGTCGGGTCTTGCAGAATCAACTGAGCGCTTTGCGGGCCGGTATTGTCTCCTTTTTCCACCAGATAATCCCCGATGTAGGTGGCATCGGTGGTCGTGTAGCCCACTGTTAAACCGGCACTCTTATAAATGTGGGCGATCAATCGCGTTGTTGTCGTCTTGCCGTTTGTACCGGTGATTGCCAAAATGGGGATGCGAGAGGGAGTGCCGGGGGGAAACAGCATATCCATCACCGGAGCCGCGACATTCCGCGCAATTCCCCTACTGGGTGCAACGTGCATCCGGAATCCGGGTGCGGCGTTGACTTCGACGATGACGCCATCCACTTCTCTTAACGGTTTGGTGATATCGGGGGTGACGACATCAATGCCGGCGATATCCAAACCGATAATTTTTGCTACCCGTTGCGCGATCCAAACATTTTCCGGGTGGATGTCATCGGTGCGATCGACTGCAATCCCGCCCGTACTGAGGTTTGCCGTAGCCCGCAGGTAACATATTTGACCTTCTGGCAGTACTGTTTCCAGAGTGTAACCTTGCCGTTCCAACAATTGCCAGCTAGTACGGTCTAACGTAATTTTGGTGAGAACGTTTTGGTGTCCTTCGCCCCGATTCGGGTCTTTATTCGTTTCTTCAATTAATTGCTCGATCGTTAATTTGCCATCTCCTACCACATGAGCCGGCACCCGTTCGGCAACCGCTACCACTTTGCCGTTTACCACCAATACCCTGTGGTCTCTACCTTGATAATACCGTTCCACAATCACGGATTTGGAAACTTCTTTAGCGGCATCGTAGGCTTCTTCCGCTTGTTCCCAAGAGGTAATGTTAATGGTTATACCCCTACCGTGATTGCCATCCAGGGGCTTGATTACAATTGGGTAGCCGCCCACATCTTGGATGGCATCTTGCAGATCGTCTAGATAGTTGATGACGGTACCGCGAGGAACAGGTACTCCAGCTTCCCGCAAAATCTGTTTAGTGCTTTCTTTATCAGAAGCTAACTCTACACCTAAAATACTGGTGTTGGAACTCAGAGTTGCTTGCATCCGCTTTTGGTGTATCCCGTAGCCGAATTGCACTAAGGCGCGAGCGCTCAAAGATGCCCAGGGCACTCCCCGTGCTTCTGCTTCTTTGACAATGGTTTCTGTACTCGGCCCTAAAGAGGCATCCGACCACATTTCCTGCAAATCTAACAGGTCTTGTTCTAATTCCTCTTTAGGATATGTGCCGGTTTCTACTATGCTATGACACAGACGCACGGCTGCCCTGGCAGCATAGCGACCTGCTTGTTCGTCTTTATACTCAATAACTACTTGGTAGGTGCCGGGTGTGCTTGTTTCGCGGGTACGACCGAATCCTACTGACATATCTGCCAGTTCTTGGAGTTCGAGGGCTACGTGTTCCACAATATGTCCCATCATTGTGCCTTCTCGAATTCGGCTGAGGAAGCCGCCCTTGCACCCTGGCGAACAAAAATGTTCTTCTAAACTAGGCAGTACTTGTATTAATCCCTCGTAGAAGCCAGGAATCTGATTCGACGGTCGATCGGCAAGCTCTTCTAAATCGAGGCGCATCACGACCAGTTTGTGGCGTCTAATGCTCCAGTAGTTTGGACCGCGTAACGTCTGGATTTTAAGAATTTTCATGGCAGTATCCGAGGGTCATTTGGCAGCGAGGAAGCAATCAAAGCAACTATCTAGTTTCTTATGGGGAAGAGTTATTAAACTGTTCGCTATGGACATTTTTATGTATCTGTTGCTGGTATCCCATCCATCCTAGAGAAGAAGTTTGATTACCAATGTTAAAAATACTACATTACCGCTTTATAAGCAGGGAGTGAGCGGGGGAGTGGGGGAGCGGGGGAGTGGGGGAGTGGGGGAGTGGGGGAGCGGGGGAGTGGGGGAATTAATATTTTCCCTTTTCTCTTTTCCCTTTTCTCTCTCCCTATTCCCTATTTCTTATTCCCTATTCCCTGTTCCCTCTCGCTTTTGTTTTTGACTTTTGACTTTTGACCTCGTTCCCTGGCTCTACCTGGGAAACGACTTTTGACTAGGATATGTCGATTTGTGGGTTTCGCCAATGCCTATTTTGGCGGGTAAGTGGCAGTTTCGATCGGTAAGATAAATAACGACGATGCAAAAAAAAAGTGGCACCCATGCGCGTATTCGTACTTTTATATAACGCCCGCACGGAAAATGAGGGCATTCACACCATTAAAGTTGGCGATCGCAATACGGTGTTAATGTTTGAGTCAGAAGACGACGCTACTCGCTTTTGCGTGCAGTTGGAGGCTCAAGATTTTATGGCTCCCTCTGTGGAAGCGATCGATGATGAGGAAATCAAGGAATTTTGCGAAAGTGCCGATTATGAATGGCAACTCATTCCAGAAGGCGCTTTAGCCCTCCCACCAGAAACTAACTTAGAACAAACAGACTGGCAAGCGGAAAGCACTCGACCGGAAGTTACCGATTCCGAACTCGATCGCATTCGCCGTCAGCTGGAAGGACTTTTGTGAAAGGATCGAGGATGTAGGGCGAGAGCCCTTACCGAAGGCTAGGATCGAGGATGAAAGAAGGATGAAAGATGAATAATTTGGAGGAACGCGGCCATCTTCTCACAGAACAAATCAATCCCAACAGTCAGAATTTAGACCAGCTAAGTTCTCTGGAGTTGGTGGAGCTGTTCAATCAAGAAGATTCTCAAACTATTGCCGCGATCGCAGCTGCCCGCACTCAGTTGGCTCAGACAATCGATATCACAGCAGA
Organism: Aerosakkonema funiforme FACHB-1375; assembly: GCF_014696265.1. GTDB lineage: Bacteria > Cyanobacteriota > Cyanobacteriia > Cyanobacteriales > Aerosakkonemataceae > Aerosakkonema > Aerosakkonema funiforme_A. The sequence goes on from NZ_JACJPW010000074.1 coordinate 40,501, forward strand.
AGCATTACGTCAAGGGGGAAGACTGTTTTATGTGGGAGCCGGCACCAGCGGGCGTTTGGGCGTTTTGGATGCCGCCGAGTGTCCGCCCACGTTTTGCACACCCCCGGAATTGGTACAGGGGATAATCGCCGGTGGTGCAGGTGCTTTAGTCCGCAGTTCGGAAGATTTGGAAGATAGGGCTGAAGATGGGGCGGCTGCGATCGCCCAGCGACAAGTCACTCAATTAGATGTAGTAGTCGGAATTACCGCCGGAGGAACGACTCCGTTTGTCCAAGGTGCTTTGCAGGCGGCACAATCACGAGGCGCTACTACCATTTTTATGGCCTGCGTACCGATCGAACAAGTTACTACCAGTGCCGATATTGACATTCGCCTGTTAGTTGGCCCTGAAATTTTAGCAGGTTCCACGCGATTGAAAGCGGGAACGGTGACAAAAATGGCTTTGAATATCATCTCTACCGGCGTGATGGTCAAGTTGGGCAAGGTCTACGGCAATCGTATGGTAGATGTGGCGGTTACAAATACGAAACTGCGCGATCGAGCTTTGCGAATTCTCAACGATCTGACCGATTTAAGTCGCGAAGCAGCTGGGTATTTGTTAGAACGAAGCGGGCGATCGGTCAAGCTGGCGCTGCTGATGCACTGGACAGGATTGGAGAAACAAGAAGCAGAAACTCTTCTCACCGAACATCAGGGCAATATCAGACAAGCAGCCGAAAACTACCAAAAATAGTCAGTTCAACTCAAATATTGCACCAGAGCAAGAAACCGGGTTTCTTGCTAACTTAACCCAAGAGCCTCTATTTCTCGTTAACAGGACTTACTTGACACCTTAAAAAAGGTAGGTTGTTGCGCTTTAGGGTTAAATTTAGTGCTAAAGCACAACAATCTACCTAAAATTAAACCCTTCTTCCCCGACGCCCGACGCCCTAGCCCCTAGCCGCTCTAAATCGCTAGGATTTGTCTGTGTAGCACAGGGAAAGGAAATGTTTACTGCATCGGAGACTTCTGTCATCGCACTAATTCTGCTAGCCGCTTTCGGTATATTGGCTTGGGGATACTTGCGTGCCAAGCCTTTTGGCAAACTGGGAATCCTAGCCTGGTTGCAGTCGGTTGCCCTCATGGCTCCCTGGCTGTTATTCTTTGGTTTGTTCGCTGCCGGGATTTACCTCAACTTAGTCAGCATCTTGTTTATGTTGGTGGCTTCGGCGGGGTTGTATATTTATCTGGGTAGGCAATTGCGAGCTGCGGGCCAAGATCTGATGATGCGCGATCGCGCCGCCAAAATGGCGAATGCTAACCAGGAAGCTAGTTCTGGCGAACAAACGCCTCAAGCGATTGAGTCGGCAACTGAAAAACCACAGCCAGTTCAGGTGCAGTTGAAAATTGAGTTCGTGCCGATTCCCCAAGAAGATCTCAAAACGATTCAGGGAATTTTTGGCATCGATACCTTTTTTGCCACCGAGACTATCCCCTACCAGGAAGGCGCGGTTTTTAACGGCAACCTGCGAGGAGAGGCGCAAGCAGTCCACACCCGCCTTTCCGATGCCTTGCAGGAAAGATTGGGCGATCGCTATCGTCTATTTTTGATCGAAAATCCAGAGGGTAAGCCGGTTGTTGTTGTCCTACCCAGCCGCAATGACCCCAAACCGTCAACTATAATTCAAAAAATCCTGGCAGTTGTCCTCATGTTGGCAACAATAGCTACCTGTTTGGAAACTTCTGGCTTAATGTTGGAATTTGACTTATTTCAAAATCCAAGTCGATTAGCAGAAGCTTTGCCAATTGGTTTGGGAATATTGACAATTTTGGTAGCTCACGAAATCGGTCACTGGCTGCTAGCTCGCCGTCACAATATCCGCCTTAGTCTGCCTTATTTTATACCCACTTTGCAGATAGGTTCTTTTGGTGCCATCACCCGTTTTGAATCTCTCTTACCTAACCGAAATGTCTTATTTGATATTTCTGTGGCAGGGCCTGCTGCTGGTGGCATTGTATCTCTGCTGATGCTGATCGTAGGGATGTTACTTTCTCAGCAAGGCAGTTTCTTTCAAGTACCGGCACAATTTTTCCAAGGTTCTATACTGGTGGGAACTTTGGCACGGGTTGTCCTGGGTTCGGCTTTGCAACAACCTTTGGTAGATGTTCATCCTCTAGTAGTAATTGGTTGGCTGGGATTGGTGATTACAGCATTAAATTTAATGCCAGCCGGACAATTAGATGGTGGTAGAATCGTTTTGGCTATATACGGACGCAAAGTAGCGAGCAGAACAACTATAGCGACGTTAATTGTTCTGGCACTTGTAGCTTTGGGAAATCCCCTTGCTATTTACTGGGCAATTGTGATTGTGTTTCTGCAAAGAGATTTAGAGCGTCCCAGCCTGAATGAGATTAGCGAACCCGACGATGCGCGAGCAGCGATAGGTTTGCTAGCTTTGTTTTTAACGATCGCCACTCTTATCCCCTTATCCCCAGGATTGGCAGGGCGTCTCGGAATTGGAGTGAGCGGCCCATTTTAAATATCCATTTCTCAAAAGTCAAAAATTTCTCCTCTTCCCTCTCCCTCTCCTTCCTCCCTCTTCCCTCTTCCCTCTTCCCGACGCCCTAGCCCCTAGCCCCTAGCCCCTAGCC
>NZ_JACJPW010000075.1 GCF_014696265.1 Aerosakkonema funiforme FACHB-1375
GGGATGCCAATGCCTCAATCAATTTGGAAAATGCGCCGCCCAACAAAGTAAGGTTGGCTAAACCTGAACTAAACGCCTGCGGACAAGAAGGTGCCGACACCCTTGGTAGAAACAGGAAGTAGACAGCGTTGTCCGGTTATGTCTGGCAATGTATAAGTTCTACGTAGCAGACAGAATTGTCCGATCTTAACTGTTAGCAGAAAGCCTATGCTCAAGTCCCTCAACAAACTCCCGCGTCAGTTCACTATCGGCTTAACCTTTCCCATCATCTATCTGAATGGCTGGCTGCTGCTAAGGTTAGCTAGAGAGCTACAGCCTTTGGTCAGCACTTTAATTGCAGCTACTCTGATTGCCTTTTTGCTAGACTATCCAATCCGATTCCTTCAAGAGAGAGGGTTAAAGCGAAGCTGGGCTGCCATATTGGTACTGCTAGTTTTTCTGCTGTTTTTAGCGACCCTGGTGCTGTTTGTGGTGCCTGTGATTTTACGGCAGGCGAATGAATTGGCAATTAGGTTGCCGGAGTGGCTCAAGTCTGGTCAGCAGCAACTGCAAGCTCTCCAAACTTGGGCAATTGCACAACAGTTGCCGATCGATCTCAATACCAACTTAAATCAGTTGATCGAAAAATTAACTAGCGTGCTGCGTTCTTTGACGGGTCAACTGATCGGCTTGGTCTTCAGTGCGATCGGCAGTATTGTAAATGTTTTCTTGACGCTGGTGTTCGTCATCTTTCTGGTTTTAAAAGGTGACAGTCTTTGGAATGGCATTTTAAGCTGGTTGCCCGCCCAGTGGGGCAGTCAAATTCGACAATATTTACCACAGAATTTCGAGCGTTACATTGCCGGTCAAGTTACTCTGGCAATCATCATTGCGATCGCTCAAACCGCAAATCTATTGATTTTAGGTGTGCCTGTAGCTCAGTTATTTGGATTTGGGATTGGTGCGGGCAGTTTGATCCCATTTGGCGGTACGGTTGTGATTGTTTTGGTGAGCTTTTTGCTGGCACTGCAAAAGGTTTGGTTAGGAGTCAAGTTTTTAGTACTGGCGGTAATAATCAATCAGATCGTCGAGAATGTCTTGGGGCCGCGCATTGTGGGCGAACTGACTGGTTTAAATCCGGTGTGGATGCTCATTTCTTTGGATATTGGAGTTAAGCTTGGGGGAGCCTTGGGGCTGCTGGTGGCTGTACCGATCGCTGCTTTTATCAAAGCAACTTTTGATAAAATCCGCGCTTCTAACTTCCTCTTTCAAGCGCAAACTGTGGCTGGAGAAATTGTCTCTTCTGCACAAGAAAACGATCGACCTGCGGATGTGTCCCCCAGTCAATCAGTAGGTTAATTTCAGGCGTTGTACGATCGCTTGGGCTTCGACAAGAGGCGAGCTGCGATCGCACCACCGATAAATCCAAATAAGTGTCCCTGCCACGATATCGCCGGATGGGATGGCAAAACTCCCCAAATTGCGCCGCCGTAGAAGAAGCCCACAATTAATGACAGCGCAATAGATACAAAGCTGCGTTCAAAGAACCCTCGCAGCAACAAAAATCCCAGGTAACCAAAAATTAACCCACTAGCACCGATGTGAACGGAATTTGATGGGGCAGTTAGCCAAACACCAAGTCCGCTGACAAGCATTGTGACGCCGGAAACTGTAAAAAAATCTCTGGTTTCTCGCAGCATAATCAACCAACCCAAGGTGAGGAAAGGTACGGTGTTAGCTGCTAGGTGAAACAAATCGCCGTGCAGAAATGGGGCGAATAAAATGCCGCGCAGACCTATTTCGGTGCGGGGTATTATACCATAAATATTCAGCGCTCCTCTGAGCAAGAAGAGATCGACAATTTCTAAGCACCACATAAAGGCGGCGATGCCGCCTAAGATGATGACTTGGGTTTTCAATTCACTAAATATTGCTTTGGCGTCTTCTCTGCTCATTTTTTTTGCCTCTAATGTATCTATTTTTATTGTTTCTAAGGTAGCAAGTTTAGTGGTACGTTCGCAGGACTAGGTATGTAGGTGTAATATTATGTCTGGTGGTATGGGTAGTATATGAGCGATACGAAAGATTATCTGTGGAGATCGGGGGTTAATTTTTTACCGCAGATGTAGGCAGATAAACGCAGATAAGAAAGAGATTTTTTATGGAACCGATTCTACCAGATATGATATAATTTTATGAATTATCGCTACATACTTAGCACTTTGCTTAGGTAATCGGCGATCGCAACTAATAAATTCTGACGAGTAAAGCTGTCGCACATTGATTACCCCGTCAATATCCAGAAAAAGCACCATTTGTTGCATGGATATTTGCCTAGATCGCCTCGAACACCATTTGGGGGATCAGTAACAGATCTGGATCTGAGTAAAGCAAACGACCAATTCCCAAAAAGCGTTTGTCTTCGCGATCGATCCGCAAAACTTCCTCTTTTGAATATTCCGCTGGAACTTCTGTTAAAGGAATGCGTTTACCTTGACACCAATATTTTGCATCTGTTGTCGATAGTACGATCGGTTTTAAATGTGACAAAGCTGCTGCTGGGGGAATGGGATTAAAGCTTCGTTCCTGTAGCTGTTTTTCCAATTCTTCAAAAGTCAAACTATCGGACAAGCTTAAACCGCAACTTGCAGTGCGAATTAAAGCGGCAAGTGTTCCGCCAGTTTGTAAAGCTGCACCCAAATCGCGTGCGATCGATCTAATATAAGTACCTGGGCCACAAGCGAGCGCCACATCCAATTCTGGGTATTCCCCACTTCGCCAATCTAATATTTCTATTTTATAAACCTCCACAAGTCTAGCTGAAACTTCAATAGTTTCTCCCGCACGCGCTAAATCGTACAAACGTTTACCTTGAACTTGAATTGCACTGTAATTTGGAGGTACTTGTTGAATTTTTCCTTCAAATTGCTGGAGTGCTGCTTTGACTTCCTCCAAACTCAATCCTGTTACCGCTTGAGATGTGAGAATTTCTCCCTGCAAATCATCTGTAGTAGTAGTTAATCCCAATCTAATTGTTGCTTGATATGCTTTATCTGGCTGCAAATATTGTAACAGGCGAGTTGCCTTACCCAAAGCTATGGGTAAAACGCCTGTAGCAGCGGGATCTAAAGTGCCGCCGTGTCCCACGCGCTTGAGGCGCAAAAGGCGTCGCACCCGCGCTACGCAGTCGTGGGAAGTGATGCCAAATGGTTTGTTTAAATTAAGAAAGCCTTCCACAGTTCAATTTTATAAGTTTACAATTAATGGCACTGCCAGAAGAAAGCAAGTTTTTCTTTATGTTCTGGACATTGCACAAGATAGCCTCTTCCTGCATCGCCCCACATATAAGTAATATTATCTTCTGAATCAAGCTGGAAAATAAATTGAGTCATTGTTTGGTTACAAGTAGGGCAATTTGGGTATGAACTGCCTTGTATCCAATCGGGCCAACCTGCTAATTTATCTCCTGGTTCGGGTCTCCAACCAAAGTAATTGTCCAAAATGTCAAGGTTTTCCTCATTTGGTGTGATGCCAAAGAAGCTTTCTACATCCTCCCAGCTAGGAGAGTCTCCTATCTCTTCCCATCGTATAATTAACTTGGCGGGAAATAAATTTTCTATTTCCGGAATTTCTATCTTTGCTGATTTAGCCTCCGGTTGTACAATCCTAAGAAGTTTGATTTTGGCTGACTCCCCAGCATCACAATCACCCTCACAATAAGGTTCAGTGCTTGTACAATAAAACATTTGTAAAATTCCATTACCGAACTTTTCTTTAAGGCTTTTAGGAAGTTGGTCAAGATTGAGTTGCAAAAAAAGCTGCATCGGTTTTTGGCAATTTGGGCAAATTGGCCAGGTTTCACCTGCACTCAACCAGGGTTTACCGGAAAATTTTGATGCAGTTAAATCGCCATCGCCTTCTCGAACGATCGGTTTCCAAGCCGAGCGCCTCACGCTGCTGAGTTTTGCTTTCAGATTTTCAAATTGTAGATTATTCGATCGCATATTCAAAGGAATTATATTTTCCCATTCGAGCTTACTTAGATATTGCACCTGTATTGCGAACCGCCAGGGATTTTAATTCCTGGGTCATAGCTTTACTCCTCTTAACAAGACTAAAGAAAAATTCAGTTCTTTCTCTGCGTTCCTTTGCGATTACCTTTGCGTTCCTTTGCGTTAAAACAATTACCTCACTTCTCAGCAAATTAACTAACGTCTAGGCGAACCAGTTGCTTGTGTTGTAGGACGCTGAAGCGCCGCTGTTAACTCATCGGAGGAAAGCGATCGCACAAAACTAAGCGGGAGAGGTTCTTGACCGAGGGATTCGACATAAGATGCACTCAAATAGGGTTGATATTCTGACAGATTGGAAACATAAGATTGAAAGAAAGCCAAACTCAAAACATTGGTATAGCGACGTGCTAAAGCCAAGTCTGGGCCAAGCACAGGTTCGGGAAGTGGTAGGTCTGACTCTGTTGGTGCGAGAGTGGAAAAATGGGTACCATTTTTGATGACGACGAGATACTTATTTGGAGTAGTTAGCCAGGTGAAAGGTTGAATTTGTTCTGACAAAGCGGGTGCAACGGTATCGGCGCTACCGGAAACAATCATTACTGGAGATTTTATCTGGCTAAGACCTGTTGGCCCTAAGATGCTGCTAGTTATCGGGTTGATCGCGATCGCAGCTTTGATTCTGTCATCCTGCAAATTATGCAGCGATGTTCCTAATTGCAGCGCCCGACACTGGAGCAAAAGCGATGTATTCCAGGAGTTATTAATAGCAGCGCAATCTTTTTGCAGTTTGGGAAAGTTAAGGGTAGCACCTGATAGAACCAGCGCAGTATAACCGCCAAAAGATTGGCCGATTATACCAACTTCTCGCACATTTATCTGACCTTGGAAAGCCGGATCGTTTTGAGATAAAAGCTCCAATTCATCGAGCAAAAACTTGATATCCAAGGGTCGATTAATAAATTCGATCGGTTCGGATACTTCATTCGCTCTACCGCTGAGTAAATCCTGCAATTGCTGGGCATTGCTACCGGGATGTTCCGGTACGGCTACAGCAAATCCATAGGAAGCTAAATGCTCGGCTAGATAGGCAAAAGTTTGGCGATCGGAACCGACACCGTGAGAAATTACAATTAGCTTAGCTGGGGTATTTAAAGGTGTTCGTTGAGGAGAAAGAGGGATGTAAATATCTGCATTAAATTGGCGACCGCGACTGCGATCGTTCAGTCTAAGAGTTTCTTTTCGCCACTTTAAAGATCCGGCCCTATCTAAAGAAGGAAGTGCAGAAAAATTCACCCGATTGGAGGAAGCAGCGGCGGCAGATTTCTGGGAAACATATGCGATCGCTCTGTCTGTTCGATCGAATATTGTTGAGAGTTCGTTGGCAATTTCTAGACCGCGTGCCAAGTCTATCCTGACGCCGGGAGTAGGGAATTTGCGTAGCACATTCAGCAGAGTCAAACCGCGTCGATCGGCTGATGCTAAAATCAGCGAAGCGCGAATGGCACGGTATCCTGGCTGACCCGAATCGGTTTTGATTACTTGTCCGAGACGTTGCAATAAAACTTCTGCCTGCGGCGTATAAAGAAACTGAGAAACAGGCACTGGGCCAACATCCAATCGCCTCAACAGAAGATTCCGTAACTGCTGCTGCTGTTCCGGTTTGGCATACTGAACGTATGGTGCTAAATCGTCCTCAATTCTGCCTTGAATGGCGTAAGCTTCCAGAGAATTTATCGAAATCGATCGTTCCAAGATATCGTAGGAAAGATAAACTCGCTCTGCTGCGGAAGCACTCGGAGTCGCCGCAACGGTGGGAAGCAGCCAAAATCCTAATAAGATGCCCACCCAGTTGAGCGGTTTTTTGGTAGAATGTATCACCTGATGCAGACTGGGGCGTTTGACGACGGAATTTTCAGCCATAAAAAGCCGGACGATCTGTCACGAAGGGTAAAAGAAAGGAATAGCTACACCGCACAGCGCTGGGGACTGCGCGATCGCAATATCTTCATAGCAACCTATTTCCATAGTGACTTAAAATAGGCTAAACGTCGAGGTCTATATCGTTTTACCTATATTTAGGTAGAGGGGGCGATCGCTCTAGAGGCTTTGATGGGAATTATAAAATTTAAACTCAGCACTAACAACCTCTACATCAAATCCCATGAATAACTCGCCAGATTCTTCTAGCCCGCGTCCGTCCCGCAACCGCTATCAGCCAATCCGAGAGCTAGGACGAAATCGAGAAAATACTAAAATCACGTATTTGGGCAAGGATAGCGCCACTAATCAGCTAGTTATATTAAAGCGATTTTTGTTAAGAAAAGCTGAAGTTAGAACTTTTGATTACCAGACTTGTCAGCCACAAATTCAACTGCTGCGCGGCCTCAATCATCCCGGCATCCCGCGTTATCTAGATTCCTTTCCGACAGGGGACGGGTTTTGTCTGGTGCAGGAATATAAACAGGCAAAATCCTTAGCTGAATCGCCCAATTTGTCACCCGATGAAATCAAGCGTATAGGCGTTGCGGTTTTAGAAATTTTGGTATATTTGCACCAACAGAATCCCCCAGTAATTCATGATAACATCAAGCCAGAAAACATTTTAATTGATGATGGTTTTAATGTTTATTTAGTAGATTTTAGCTTAACCAAAATAGCTGCCAGTAAATCTGGGTTTTTGCCTCCGGAACAGTCAGGCGATCGCAAACGAGCAGAAGCTAGGGATATTTATGGGCTGGGAGCCACCCTGATTTGCTTGTTGACTAACAGAAAATCAACCGAAATTCACACCTTAATCGATAACAAGAAGCAAATTAATTTTCAGCATCTACTCTCCGGAATTAGCCTGCGGTGGATCGAGTGGCTGGAAAAAATGGTGGAAGCATCCCCGGAAAACCGTTACTCGAAAGCAGCAGTTGCATTAAAAGCGCTCAAGCCAATTAATGCTATAGCTATAGCACAAGTGAGCTTTAGCTCATCTACCGTGGAATTTAAAGCAGCTAACCCAGGCGAAAAATTGACTCAAACACTCACCGTTACTAACTCGAATTTAGATACAATTCTGCAAGGTAAATGGTCAGTTGCACCCTCCAGTCGCGAGCCGCGTCGCCTCACAGATTCTCATCCTTGGATAAGTTTCGCTCCAGCCAGTTTTAATGGTAATCGTTCGGATTGCAAAATTACCGTTGATACTAGCAAATTAATTGCAGATAAAGTTTACGAACGCCAGATTTTATTGCAAACGAATTCTTCACCAGAAACTCACTCTTTAGTCATTAAAGTTCAAACTGCTCCTCTGACAACTCTCAAACTGCCCCTACTTTCTCTAGGTATGCTGTTTGTAATTGCTTGCTTTGGCGGTTTGGCTGCGGCGGCTTTAATAGGACATAATGGGATAACTAATTGGTTAATACTAATCCTTGGGTTAGGAGTTGGAAGCAGTGGCGGAGTAGCGGCGGCGTTTTCTTATACAGATCTGTTAAAAAGGATAATAGGTATGATAGGCGGTCTGGCAACTATAGTTGGTTTTCTGCCAGTAATGGGGTCTGAAGTTGATGTGATTGGTGGATTTTTTCTGGGGTTAATAGTGGGTGCTTTGGGGGGAGTTGTGGTCAAAAATCATCTGGAGAGAAAATTCCCGATGAAATTGGCTGCCATAATTTCTATTCTCACAGCAGGGTTAGGTATGAGTTTTGGAACGGAATTTATAGATGGGTTATTTAATCCATTTGTGCTGCTGGCTTTGGCAGGAACGGGTTTACCGTTAGTTGGGGCGATCGCACGTCTCAATTTGCATAATAAAACTGTAATTGATAACTATCGAAAATCGGAACGATATTTGATTAAGCCATAATATGCGATGCCATACAAAGGGAAGATTCGGGATCGACCCGAATCTAATTTGCCCTTTTACTTACGACTTTTACCAAGTGCGATCGCGATCGATCCAGCTACTACCAAAACCGCCCCAAAAACCGCCAAACCTGTCAGCTTTTCCGGTGCAACTAAGTTAGGGAAAAATAACGACACAGCCCACATCGACACTAAAGTAACCAGGGGTGCTAAAGCCAAAACTGCACTTACTTTTGATGCTTCCCAATGTTCCAAAGACTCCGCAAAAGCACCGTAAGCAAACACAGTATTCAAAGCACAAAAAATCAGCATTCCCCAATGCAATGGGCTGAGAGTTAACAACTGCTGTGGCGAAGTGGCGGGGGTAAACACTAAAGCACAGCACCCATAAATCAGCAGCATGATGTGAGAAGAAGGCAATTTTTGCAGCAATTGTTTTTGTGCCATCGCATAAACAGCCCAAGTTATTGCCCCTACTACAACCATACCGCTGCCCAGCAGATATTTAGTCGGTTCAACGATGAAAACTCGCAATTGTTCGTTGAAGAAAAGAATCAATCCTAAAGTCAAAACACCCAAACCTATCCATTGACGCCGGGTGTAACGTTCCTTGAAAACAACTATGCCGCCCAAACCCATTAAAACGGGAGCAATCTGAATCAAAACTTCTGCGTGAGATGGCGAAGTGTATGCCAAACCTTGCAGGAAAAGCAAGTAATTAATTGCCAAATAAACAACGGCAATACCTAGCAATTGTATAGGTAATCTTCGCAATTTTTCTATAGGCGGTAATTGCTGACGTGCAGCTAAATACCCACCCAGCAGTCCAAAAGCCACCAAAAAGCGAAACCAGGTGAGGGTATAAGCATCAAGCGCTTGCACCGTTACGCCAAGCGCAACAGGTAGAACGCCCCAGAGAAAGGTTGTGAAAAGCGATAGGGCTAAGCCTAAACGCCAGTTACCAGAACTTTGATGAAGTCGCATTATGTGATTTTAGATTTTAGATTTTAGATTTTAGATTTTGGATTTATGGGAATCGTAAATCTAAAATTTGACACCATATAAAACTACCCGCTGTTCTGCCATCAATTCAATGGGTGGTTGTTCTATGAGGTGGGAACTCATAAGTTATCCTTCCTTCGCGTCCTTCGCGTCTTCGTGGTTTAATCTTTCAACATTGCCAAAAGTGGTGGGCAATGCCCACCCTACAGTTAATTTTCCAACATTTGCAAAAGTTCTGCTTCCGACAATTGGGTGATGCCTAACTCTTCTGCTTTTTGTAGTTTGGAACCGGCAACTTCGCCCACAACTAAGTAATCGGTTTTGGCACTGACAGAACCTGTGACTTTCCCACCAGCATTTTGAATTAATTCTTTCGCTTCATCTCGCTTGAGGGTGGGCAATGTTCCGGTAATCACAAAAGTTTTGCCTGCCAAGGACAATTTTCTTGTGGGATGGGCATCTTGCCCGTCCTTTGGTATTAAATTTGCCAGTTGCAAACCAGCAGCTTTTAATCTGTTAATTAATGTCTGATTTGCGGGAACTCGGAACCACTGAAAGACTGATTGGGCAATTTCCGGGCCGATGCCGTAAACTGATTCAATAGAAGCTGCGGAAGCTTCGACTAATTGCTCAACGTTAGTGAATTTTTGGGTTAAAGTTTGGGCGTTGACGCTGCCAACGTGACGAATACCCAATCCGTATAGTACTCTAGACCAAGGTTGGGTTTTGGATTGGGCAATTGCACTCACCAATTTTTCAGCTAATTTGTTGCCCATTCTTTCTAAGGACATCAATTTTGGTGTGGTTAAATCGTACAAATCTGCAACAGATTGCACGACGTTTCTATCCACCATCTGCTGCACTAATTTTTCACCCAAACCGTTAATATCCAAAGCATCGCGACTCGCCCAATGAACTAGGGAACCTTTGAAAATCGCCGGACAAGAAGTATTGACGCAGCGCGTTACTGCCTCAGTTTGCAACTTTACCACGGGCTGGTTGCAGACGGGGCAATGGGTGGGCATTTCAAATGGTTGTGTACCGGATGGGCGAAGTTCGGTGAGAACTCGTACTACTTCTGGGATGATTTCGCCGGCTTTGTGGACAATTACGGTATCGCCAATGCGGATATCGAGCGATCGCACATAATCAATATTGTGTAGGGTAGCCCGCGAAACTGTCGTCCCCGCCAATTGTACCGGGGTAAGTTCCGCCAATGGTGTCAGCGCCCCCGTTCTTCCCACATTCACGCTGATATATTCCACCCGCGTCGGCGCTTCTTCTGCTGCGTATTTCAGCGCTACCGCCCAACGGGGAAATTTCTGAGTAAAACCGAGTTGTTCCTGAAGTTTCAGGGAATTTAGCTTTACCACTACCCCATCTGTCATGTAGGGCAAATTGACTCGTTCCGTATCCCAATACTCGTAATATTGCCGAACTTCATCTAGCGAAGGACAGATTTTGCGATTGGGATTGACGCGGAAACCCATTTTTTGCAGCAATTCTAACGATTCCCACTGAGTTTGAAAATCTCTTGTGGGATGGGCATCTTGCCCGTCCTTGGGATGATCTCTTGTGGGATGGGCATCTTGCCCGTCCTTGGTATCATCTCTACCGGGAATGTGCAGCGTGTAGGCAAAGAAATCCAATCGTCGCTTTGCCACAATGCGAGAATCTAATTGGCGCAAAGTTCCAGCTGCGGCGTTGCGGGGATTGGCAAATAACTGTTCGCCAGCTTTTTCCCGTTCCCGATTGATTTGTTCAAATACTTGTAAGCCTAAAAACGCTTCGCCGCGCACTTCCACGCGGGGTGGTGGGTTTTCTAAGTTCAGTTTCAGGGGAATTGAGCGAATTGTCTTGACATTTTGGGTAATTTCTTCGCCTGTAATGCCGTCGCCTCTGGTTGCGCCTCTTATCAGTATGCCATTTTCGTAGGTTAGGGCGAGTGCAGAACCGTCTATTTTGAGTTCGCAAACGTATTCAACATTGTTGGTTTGTGGTGCAGGCGTCCCGCCTGTGATTCCACGCCGCCAACGTTCTTGCCAAGTGGCAAATTCCTGAATATTAAAGGCATTTTCCAAGCTGTAGAGGGGAACGTTGTGTTTTACGGCAGTAAAGTGCGTGGCAGCGCGTTCTCCCACGCGCTGAGTTGGGCTATCTGCCGTTATCAGTTCTGGATACTGGTTTTCTAGTTCTTGCAGTTGGCGGTAGAGGCGATCGTACACCGCATCCTCCATAATTGGGTTATCGAGGACGTAGTACGCATAGCTTGCTTCCTGGACTTTTTGCCGCAATTGCTGAACTTGCTGCTTGATTTCAGGCGTTACCTCTGCCACGGAATCTGTCTCCCTCAAAAATCAGACGAAGCTTAGATTCCTAGTTTAACTTCCATAAGACTTTAGCTGTGGGGTAATTCGTAAATTACCTCAAAAACTATAGGAGTTGAAATTACCTGCTGTGAGTGTAAGCTCTCCTGTAGTAAGTATTTAGATGATGCCTTGCGAGCGAGCTTTTTCGCTGCCAGAGGCAACTAATGGCAAGCTTTCTTGCAAATAATCTGTCAAGGTGCTTGAAGGTGCGATCGGGTGTTCCGGTAGGAATATTATACCTTTTTGTGTGGTTAGATTGAAGGCTTCTTTAACTTTGCCGATCGTAGTGAATTGAGTGTAAGGCATATTGTCGAGTTAGAAATTATTTGTCGTCATTAATTGCTTTTAAGGTGCTGTTAAAATTATGGGAGCATTGAGGTGTAAAAATGAGGATATGGTTGGCCAGTTTTATACTTTTGTTTGTGTTGGCGCAACTGTTTCAATGGATGAAACAGTTATCGCTGCCATTGCCGGTGTTTATTGTGGGTGGATTGTTGCTGGCGATCGCATCTAACTACGATAAGCGATCGGGTTGGCCTTTCGCACATAAGCTGCCTGAATCCCAGGTTACCATAAGCCAGTCACCAATTGTCATGGATGCGATCGATTTACCCAAATCTCCATCGATTTCTACTCTTACAGGCAAACAAGATAGTAAAGATGAATTGGCACAAAATCAGACAAATTAGAATCGGTGCGATCGCCTTATGTACTGCTGCTTTAGTACAATTTACCAAAACGGTAAACTCAGGCGAACCATCTTTGCGGCTAAATTCGATCGGCGGCGTCAGGGTGGGCAATATCGAGTATCGCACTTCCGAAACAGTCCCAGATGCCAAACTAGAACGCGCCATTTTGAGAGATCATCTGACAGACTACACACCGACAGATCCGCAAAACTACGTGCGCTATTACTACAACCGAATTGACCTTAACGGTGACAATCAACCGGAAGTGGTGGTGTATCTCGTCGGTTCTTACGTCTGCGGTTCGGGAGGCTGCAACGCACTGATTTATACTACCGTTGAACAAGATTATCAGTTATTATCCAAACATACCCTGGTTAACCCGCCAATTTTGGTCACAACTCAACGCACGTCTGGCTGGAAAAATTTGGTGTTTCTCGTAGGTGGCGGTGGCGTTACACCAGGATACAGGCTGATGCGATTTAATGGCAGAAGTTATCCTTTCAACCCTTCCGTGCAGCCAGCAGTACGTGCCCATACTACCCTCACGGGAATTGGATTGTTGAGCGATACTTTTGCCAGTCCCGGTATCAAAATTAAACCCAGATAAAAGTCTCAGAAGTGGTTTTATATGTGGACAAATTTAAAACGGTTTGTTTGGGAATGGCGGGCAGTTTTAATTACTACACCTTCGATGGCGGGACTGGTGTTGCTAATGCGCTCGTTATGTTTGTTGCAGCCTTCCGAACTGTCAGCCTTCGATCGATATATGCGTCTGCGTCCGCAAGAATCTGCCGATGACAGGATTGCGATCGTCACTATTGATGAAACAGATGTGAAAGAATGTTGTTATGTAGAAAGTCGCGACTTACTCCAGTTGATAGAAAAACTAGAAGAACATCAGCCAAGAGCTATTGGTTTGGATATTTACAGTCATTTAATTGCAGCGGAAGGTAAGGAGAAATTACGGCAGACGATCGCATCTACCCCCAACATGGTTGCTGTTAAGAAAATGTTAGCACGGGAAATGGAACCCACTGTTACGCCGCCAGACAGATCAAGAGCGAAAGCACAAATGAGTGCCAGTAAGCACATCTTTGATGCGGATATGAGAGTGCGGCGCGGCTTTCTCTCAATAACTATGAAAAATGGGAAAATTATCCCCAGTTTGAGCTTAGATTTGGCTGTCCGTTATCTGGAAACGGAAGGTATTTACCTCCAGAAAGTTGACGAGATGAGATTTCGCTTGGGTAAGGCGGTATTTGCACCTTTCGATCGAAATGACGGCGGCTATGAAGATGAAGATGCTGATGAGATGGGATACCAGACTATATTGAACTATCGAAACACCAGTAAAAATTTCAATATGGTTTCGATGACAGACGTTCTGCAAAACCGCGTACCGCCAGAATGGGGAAGGGATCGGATCGTCTTAATCGGTCCTGTTAGCGAGGCTTTTGAAGATTTAGTTTTAACTCCTTACAGCGGCGGTTTGCACTACCGTCCTCATCCCATGCCGGGAGTAGAAGTTCATGCCCATTTTATCAGCCAAATTCTCAGTGCTGCCCTCGAAGGTCGTCCGCTTTTCCAAAGTTGGTCGCAACCTGTAGAATGGCTGTGGATTTTATTTTGGGCAGGAGTGGGTGGAACCCTGAATTGGAGTTTGCGATATGCGGGTGAATCGAAGTCTGCCTCCTCATTGTTGAGAGGATTTGGTGCTTATATCGTCGCAGTAATTACTTTGCTGGCTAGCACCTATGCGGCTTTTTTGGGGGGGTGGTGGTTGCCTGTTGTGCCACCGTTTTTAGCGTTAACTGGTGCTTCTATTGTGATTACTGCTTATATTGCTCGCACCGCTGGAGAAATTCGCCAAACTTTTGGACGTTATCTAACTGATGCGATCGTAGCTAATTTGTTGGAAAATCCGGAAGGAATGAAACTCGGTGGCGAAAGGCGAAAAATTACTATACTGACTTCCGATTTAAGAGGATTTACGGCTTTATCAGAACGGTTGTCTCCAGAAGAAGTTGTGAAAATACTGAATATCTATCTGGAATCTATGGCAGATGTAATTACCAAGCACAAAGGAACTATTGATGAGTTCATGGGCGATGGAATTTTAGTTCTTTTCGGTGCGCCTATTACCAGAGAAGATGATGCGAAAAGGGCGGTTGCTTGCGCGGTAGATATGCAGCTGGCGATGGGTGCTGTTAACGAAAAGATGAACGAGTTGGGATTGCCGCCTTTACAAATGGGAATCGGTATCAATACCGGGGAAGTTGTGGTGGGAAATATCGGTTCTTACAAACGCACTAAGTACGGTGTAGTTGGCAGTCAGGTAAACTTAACTTATCGCATCGAATCTTATACAATTGTCGGTCAAATTCTGATTTCAGAATCGACTTTTAAAGATGTAGAAAATATCGTGAAAATCGGTGGTGAAAAGCAGGTAACGCCGAAAGGAGTTAAACAGCCTATCACTATCTATGAAGTGGAGGGTATTGCTGGGGAATACAATCTTTTTCTGCCTAAAGAAGAAGAAGAAGTATTTGTGCGCCTTCCTGAAGAAATTTCCATACAATACGCTGTTTTGGATGGCAAGAATATCGGCGATACCGCGTTCAAGGGAAGTTTAGTCAAGCTTTCGCGTCGGAGTGCGGAAGTACGTTCTGAGGGAGAATCGGGCTTTGCACCACCAGCGCTAACCAATATTAAGATGAATTTATTAACACCGGACAGCCAAGAAGTTAGCGAAGATATTTATGCCAAGGTTTTAGATAAATCGGCGGGGGATGGCAGTTTTCATATCTATTTTACGGCTATTCCTCCGGCTGTAAAAGAGAGGCTGGATGCTATTTATAACTCTGGATCTATCGGCCAAACTGAGATAAAGAAACCTGATTAATTTGCCCAAATGGGAATTCGATCGATAGCGAGCTCATCTTTCCGGAAAACTGGCGGCGTGTTGTGAATATATTGACAGCGTTGTTTAACTAAAGATTAGTTCGCAGGTTTTTCCTCTACCTATGTCCAACGGAATTAAGTTTAAAAATAAAGCAAATTGGTTGCCGGCTATGGCAACGATTTTAAGTATGGGATTGCTGAATTTATCAACGCCAGCTTTGGCAGATTCAACTACGAGTGATTGGAGCGAGTGGATTGATATTTATAGCCTTGAAGGGGGTAGCCGAATGAGTGACCCTCCAGGCTATGCCAGTCTAAGAGATTGTTTGACGAATGGTGTTAATTTTTTGAGAAGTCAAAGAGCGACTCAAACTGGTGTTCTCAGACGATCTGCTGCTTTCGGGCGATTTGGCGATATTTCTGCCTACTTAATTTGTGCGCCGGAAGGTGATAGTGTGATGGTGTTTGTTTCTGGGCCTAGCAGTCAATACCAACGAGTTCAACGCTTACGCAGACGTCTGACTAATGAGTTTATCAGATATTATTAATCTTCGGCAAGGGCTGACAATTGGGCGGGCGTCCCGCCCACCCCACAAGAATGGAAAGTATCTTGTAGGTTGCGTCAGAGGTTAAAGTTGTTCTGTATTACTAATCGATCGAGTCTGACGCACTTTACAATTGATGGAAAAATGGGATAATGCGATCGATCTCGTTGACCAGCTTCAGCTATTTTCTGGTTCGGCTTGTGTTTCGCTTTTAGCGTTTTTCAGCAGATAAGATTTTTGGCTGGGGGAAATCATTCCTTGCAGAGATTCTTTGAATTCTAAATTGCCTTTTGAATTTAAAGATGCCTGACTTACTGTTAGCATGGAGCCGCTTATTTTGCAGGTTGGGCAATTCTGAAGGTGGACTTCTAAACTGGGAACCGGGATATCTTTCGCTGGATTAATTAGTTGACCTGCTTGGATAAAATTCTCTTTTTTTACCAAATCCAAAAAGTTTTCGGAAGAAAGACCTTCCACATTTCCTACGCGCTCTTTCTCGCCGTACCATCCATTGCAACTCTCGCAGAATGGTTGTTGGGCAGCAAAGTAAGCTAAAGCAATTGCTATGCCATCGATTATCGCTAATTCTATTAACCAGTAAACCCAAGTAAAAGTTTCGTCGAGTTGAGCGCCTTCTGTACCGAATTTGCCTATTTTAACACCTTGTTTGGCGCTGTATTTCATAAATCCCCAGAAACCTGTGGCTCCTGTTTCTTGATTTAAGTAGGCGTCAATCATTTTGTCAGCAATGGCGCGATCGACTTGTCCGAATTCTTTGCTAATTTCTCTGGATGCTTCTTGCTTAAAGCTTAAGTATTCTCCTGCTTGAACGGTGCCATAAACTATCAGTCCGGTTAAAGCAGCAAAGGCACTGGCAATTAAGGGATTTCTGACTTTTCCTCCCCTTACAGCATTAGCACTCACCATACCACCCGCCAATCCCATGAGTGCGGGGAATACGAGAACTAAATAAACAAGGCGCGATACGGCAAAAGTTATCCCGCCAATGGCTAAACCTCCTATTACTGAGGATAATAGCAGCCATTTAAATGCACCACTGGCTACTTTGTTGCTTGGTTGATAGGGTTTCATATTTTATAATACTTTTGGTTGAAAAGGTGATTGTGTAAGTTTGGTATGCAGTCGCTCGACTTTGACAAATTTGGAGATATGATACATCCGGGGTGAAAGTCTTTTCAGACATTCACTAAGTTCTTCTTTTGATGGTCTGATAACTTTCAAGGATCTCACTAACTTTGGATATATTTTGGCTTCTACCCACCTACTTTTATAGGTGAAAACTTGATACAGCCAGTATATAAAAGCTCCCAAGCTCAGTAGGAAGAATATTATTGTGAGATTTATGAATATACAGGCAAAAAGCAAAAATGTAATTGCCAGTCCTAAACTGATATAACTTTTGATACCCAAATTTTCAAATTTAGTTTCCCCTAATAAATTTTCCCCTACGTCTCGCTCCATAAGTAAGAATGGTTCTAGGATTAAATTTATACGTTCCTCTCTGGGCATAAATGCACCTCCGTCACGCTTGAGTTGCTTTTCTAATTCCAGGCGATCGGCATAATATTCAGTTAGGTTTGGAAAAGTTTCTCGGCTCAATTTAGGTATTTCATTTGTGGATGATTTGACTACTGCCTGATATTTATTCAAGTCTGTGTTTATCGCGTAGCCACATTCTTGACAAATGCCTCTGTAGGCGACTATCTCTTTCCTGCCGATGGGGATAAAATATATATGATTGATTAGAGCCATTTGCAATAAACGGCAGTTTCTTATATCTCTGCAAATTGGACAAAAATCAGCAACATAGCCAAGATATTTAGTTAGTGAATATTTTCCCCAAACTATCATCCCAGGCTACTCCTGTATTTGGGATCGGATGAGTAAATATTGCCGCTTTGTTGCAGTTTCAAGCAGGAGCGGCAATATTTTTCTGTTCTACCATATCGATGATGCAAACCGGGGAATCTTATAATTTTTTAATGCAGAGATACACATAAGTTTACAGAAAAGTTTGCCGATCGCAACTTGCATTTATACAACTAGCTCTTTTTCTCCCTCTCTCTCCTTTTCCGGCTGAGTGACAATTGGCAGAACTTCGTAGATATCTTGCTCTTGTTGTTTGCCGCGAGGGATAACGCGATCGATCCAGCGCAGATGAAATAATTCTGGTTGAGTTAACTGGGCGATCGCTGCTTCACTGACAATAATCTCACAGTGATAATGTTTGGTCAATTCTTCCAACCGCGCCGCTGTATTTACGACATCGCCTATTACGGTGGAGTCTAAGCGCGAGTCGGCACCCAAAGCACCAATCACTGCCTTACCGGAATGAATGCCAATACCGATTTTGATCGGCTGCTCTAAGTTATATCGATCGCGATCGTCATTAAATTCATTCAAACTTTCTTGCATCATTAACGCTGCATTTAAGGCATCTTGAGCGTGGTGTTCGGGACGATCGAAAACTACCATTAGCGCATCGCCCAAGTATTTATCTATAAATCCGTTATGGGCAATGACGGAAGAGTTCATCTGCGTAAAAAAAGCATTGAGCCAATTAAAAGTTTCGCTGGCTGTTTGGGATTCTGAAATAGAGGTAAAGCCGCGAATATCGCAGAACAAAACCGTAACCTCTTCTTCTTTGGCGTTACCCAACTGAATCGATTCTACGCCCCCTGGCGCAATGCGACGGAGATATTGATCCGGCACAAACAGCCGCAATTTTTCTGAAAGCGCTTGATTGATGTTCCAAGCAGCGTAGAGTTGTAATTTGCTTTTTGCCTTTAGTTGTTCGCTAACTTGTTGATGAATTTGTTGCGATCGCATTTGCTGAAGCCGCCAAATGCTAGCTATTTTAGTTAGCAGTAACTGACTTTTAATCGGCTTAGTTAAATAGTCATCTCCCATCAACTCCAATCCGCGCAATCTGGAGGAGTCGTCATCCAAAGCTGTCAGGAAAATTATCGGTAGTGTTTGGAACTTCGGATCTGCCCGTAATTGCTTGCAGACCTCAAAACCATTCATATCCGGCATCATGACATCTAGCAGAACAATGTCTGGCGGCGATTTCTCGATCTTTTCCAGCGCTTCGAGTCCACAAGACGCAGCTAGGGTAATGTAGCCTTCTGATTGTAATAACGCTTGCAATAAGCGAATATTATTGGGCTCGTCATCCACGAGTAAGATGCGGGGCGGGCTATTTTGCATAATTATGGCTTTAAATTGACCTCGCACGGTTTAATGGCAGACGCTTGCGCCTGAGATTGACCGGCAATTTCATTTTTCCCAATACTAGGTGGCTTCAGATAGATCCGCATTAGTTGTTAGTTAGCGTTTAAAGCTAGCTCCACGTCTAATTTACCAATCCTCCAGTCACCTTCGGTAGATGCACCCGCTTCCGGTTTGACAGCTCGGTATGCTGTGTAAAATTATACCTTTATTTTTTGCCGTCAAGGTTTGTTAAAAAAATAGCAACACTTATTTAATATACATTGAAACATGAAACTGCTGCTATAACAATCAGACTTGTGGAGTATCTCCTGTTTCATACCAAAGAGAGTGAGAACTGCGTGGATACTGAGCTAAGTTTTTGGCCTACTGTCCGTAATACCGCTTAATTACGTAAGTGTTTCAGGACTTCCACAGCCAGTTTGAAAAAGACTATACCTAGTAGGGTTAATTGATACATTTACTCTACATTCAGATATTATGCGTAGGTTTTATTTTCGTAATTTGAGTATCCTGGCAACCAATAATTGACGAAAATTATAGCGAAATATATCAGAATTGCCAGCAAAAAAAATAATAAAAGGCTATTATCTAAGAATTATAATTTTTAATATATGTATTAAAAATAAAAAAAAGAAAGAAATCAGTTAAGTTTGAATAGGGAGTTTTAACTTTTAACGTTTGTCCGATCGAAATCGCTACAATAGATTTTTAATCTAGCGTAGGACTTGTTATGACACAGGCGATCGCTCCCATTACCACCACTGACCTTGCTACACTAGCTATTGACAGGATTTCCCGTGCTGGTTGCGAGTACGGGGATGTGCGCTTCTGCACCTATCGTTCGCAGAACCTCAACGCACGCGATCGCTCTTTGGCAAACCTCTCCGATAATGTGAGTTCCGGATTTGGAGTGCGCGTACTCCTGGATGGTGCGTGGGGTTTCGCCGCCAGCCACGATCGAACTCCAGCGGAAGTGGAAAGAATAGTCGATCTGGCGATCGAAATTGCCAAAGCCAGTCGCCTCACTCAACAAACAAAAGTGCGGTTAGTACCCGTGCAAGCTTACCGGGATAGCTACATTACTCCGATCGAAATCGATCCTTTTTCCATATCGATTAGCGAGAAAGCAGAACTTTTGTTGCACATCAACGATCGACTGCTTGAGTTTGGCAGCAAAGGTATTAAAAAAGCATTTTCCTTCCTCCGATTTAGACGGGAAGAGAAAACCTTTGCTTCCACAGATGGTTCTTTAATCGAACAAACAATTTATCGCAGCTATCCGGGATTCGGTTGCACTGCTATTGCCAACGGCGATGCCCAAAGTCGCAATTACGAACGTCCGCCTTTAAATAAAGGATACGAATATATCGATACCCAAGATTTGCTAAACCAATTAGATCGGGTTGCAGAAGAAGCGATCGAAAAAGTCCACGCACCAAAAGCCCCATCTGGCATTAGTACAACGCTGATTCTCAAACCGACTAATGTTTGGTTAACCATTCACGAATCTGTCGGACATCCTACCGAACTAGACCGAGTTTACGGTTACGAAGCTAACTTTGCCGGCACCAGTTTTGCGACTACCGAGAAATTGGGCAAATTGCAATATGCTGCACCTTGGGTGAATTTTAAATGCGATCGCACCCAACCGGGTGGAAGGAGTACAGTCGGTTACGATGATGAAGGCGTTCCCGCCCAAGATTGGTACGTTGTCAAAGATGGCATTTTAGTAGATTATCTCACCGATCGCGAAACAGCTTATCGCCTCGGTCGTGGCAGCAGCAACGGTTGCGCCTTCGCCGATAGTTGGTCTAGCGTTCCGATGGTGCGTATTCCCAATTTAGGATTAGAACCGGGTGCAGATGGCGGTTCTCATACTGCTACTTTAGAACAGATGATTGCCGATACCGAAGAAGGTATTTTAATTGATGGAATTGGCAGTTTTTCGATCGACCAACAAAGACGCAATTTCCAATTCGGTGGCGATGCTTTTTGGAAAGTGGAAAAAGGCAAAGTAGTAGGGATGTTAAAAGATGTCACTTACCATTCGATGACTACTGATTTTTGGAATAGTGTCGATGCAGTTGGCCCTGCTTCCGAACGGCAACAATGCGGCACCAATATGTGCGGAAAAGGCGAACCGATGCAAGTAGCAGAAATGACCCATGCTTGCGTGCCCGTGCGCGTGCGAAATATTCACATTGGCGGAATATCGTGATTTTTACTAGCTAGACCTGATAAAGTTATGCGTTTTGAGTTAAAAAATTTCCTAACTTAAAACTCATAACTAAAAACTTTTTTAGCCCCTAACTATAAAACCTTGGTTTTAGGTGTTTATTTTGCATAGATTGCCTAAAAAATCGCTCTCCAGTCATTTTACTGCTTTTTATGACAAAATAAAGTAAATAATAATTTATGCGCGAGGTTGTATAGTATGCCAAACCCCACCATCGCCATTCCCCAAACCTTCAAAGTAACTCACGAACAATTCCAACAAATTGCTGCCGTCAACCGTGACTTAAGGCTAGAGAAAACAGCGACAGGAGAATTAATAGTTATGCCCCCCACTGGAAGCGAGACAGGCAAGCATAACCAAGATATTTCGGGACAGCTTTGGCTGTGGAACCGCCAAACCAAACTAGGGGTAGTATTTGACTCTTCTAGTGGGTTTCAATTGCCCAACGGCGCAGATCGATCGCCTGATGCCTCTTGGGTTAAATTAGAAAAATGGGATGCTCTTACACCTACAGAAAAAGAAGGTTTCGCTCCCATCTGTCCGGATTTTGTGGTGGAATTGCGTTCCAAGTCTGACAATATGGAACCATTGCGGGAGAAAATGCGGGAATATATCGCAAATGGTGCTACTTTGGGATGGTTAGTCGATCGGAAAAATCGGAAAGTAGAGATATACAGGCAAGGAAGAGAAGTAGAAATATTAGATAATCCTACCTCTTTATCTGGGGAAGATCTGCTACCGGGATTTGTCTTGGATCTGACTGATGTTTGGTGAAGGCGAGATCCCCAGCCATTCAGGTACGTTTTTACTCTTTAGCGCTATCTTAAAGAGTGTTGAAGTGCAACAACATACCAAATATTTAAGTAGGGCTAATCGCTGGAATGCGATAAAGAGCCAAACCCAGCAAATTTTTAATCCAAAACCAAAATCGAAATGACTTTAGCAACAGCATCAACTCTTTTGACTGAAGACCGAGCTTTATCCCTGATCGATTCAGTCATCAAAAAATCCGAAGCTGAGGGAGTTTTTGTCAGTCTCAGCAATAAATCTGAATCCCTCAGTCGTTATTCCGAAAATCAAATTACTCAGAACATTAGCCGCACAGAGTTTAATCTCAACATCACCAGTTATTTCGGCAAAAAGAGCGCGTCTAGTTCTACAACCGATTTAGATGCAGATGCGATCGCCTCCACGCTTCGCCGTTCCGAAGAACTCGCCAAAATTGCGCCCGAAGATCCGGAATGGGTGCCACTTTTAGAACCGCAAAACTACGAACAGCGCACGCCAGCTTTTGATGAAGCTACTGCCAATCTTTCACCTTTAGAAAGAGGAAAAATTGTCCAGCGCGTGTGTGCGTTGAGTGCAAAAGCAGGCGTTAACGGTTCCGGTACGCTGAGTACGGACGCTTATTTGAGAGCGATCGGCAATTCCAAAGGTTTGCGTGCTTGCAATAAAGGCACAGAGGCAGATTTTAGCTTTACTGCTAGGATTGATGACGGTTCGAGTTGGGGCGATCGCACTGGTTTTGCCATCAATTCTTTGCCCTTTGAAACATTAACAGAACAGTTAATCGAACGGGCGATAAAATCGCGTCAACCCCGCGAAATAAATCCGGCAAAATATCCGGTTATCTTGGATGTAGCTGCTTTCGGTTATTTACTAAGTTGGGTAATGTGGAGTTTGGATGCTAGGGCGGCGGATGAAGGGCGTTCCTTTATGTCCCGCAGCGACGAACAAGGCAAACCTGCTGGCAATCGTTTGGGCGAAGCAATGTTTAGTCCATTACTCCAAGTGCAGCGAAATCCGGCGCATCCCCTCCTACAAAGCGGCACTTTCTTTGCTGATGGTTTGGCGAATAACTACTTGGAAATCATCAAAGATGGCGTTCCCAAAGCATTATCTTACAGTCGCTATTGGGCGATGCAACAAAGCAAAGAACCGACTGGTGCTATGTTTCCTTTTGTGATGTCCGGTTCGGATAAAAGTTTAGCAGATTTAGTTGCCCAAACAGAACGAGGCGTTTTGGTAAGTCGTGCTTGGTACGTGCAATACGTGAACCCACGTTCGTTAGACGTGACAGGTATGACTCGCGATGGTACATTCTGGATAGAAAACGGTGAGATTGCTTATCCGATTAAAAACTTCCGCTTTAACCAGAATTTGCCGGAAATGTTGCGCGATATTGATGATATTAGTACCGTGCAACGCTATAACAATAGTGTGGTGCCAGCAGTGCGGGTAAAACAATTTAATTTCAGTAGCATCACCGACAGCGTTTGATAAATTGGCTAGTTGTAGAGACGTTTCATGAAACGTCTCTACTCCGCCTCAAGTACAAATTCAATCTAAAATCTAAAATCTAAAATCTAAATATGGCAACAGTTAATTTTCATTTTCATACAGAGCTAAATTTCTTTTTGCCTACTAATAAAAGAAACGTAACATATAGCATTGTATTGTCAGATTCGCCATCAATCAAAGATGCGATCGAATCCCAAGGCGTCCCCCATCCTGAAGTTGCCCTAATTCTCGTCAACGGCGAATCTGTAGACTTTTCTTACCTCTTGCAAGATGGCGACGAAATAAACGTTTATCCTATTTCCGAATTAACTAATAATAGCTACAGTGTTTCTGTGGAACCAGAACCGTTAAGTACACCTTGTTTTGTGCTTGACGTTCACTTAGGAAAGCTAGCGTCATCCTTGCGAATGTTGGGTTTCGATACACTGTACAGAAACGATTACGATGATGAAGAATTAGCCGAAATTTCCAGCCGCGAAAAGCGAATTCTCCTCACTCGCGATACCGGATTGCTAAAGCGCAGTATCGTAACTTACGGCTATTACGTTCGCCAAACCAATCCCCAAAAACAACTAATCGAAGTCATCAAACGTTTCGACCTCAAAAAAGCAGTCAATCCATTTAAAAGATGTATCACTTGCAATGGTTTATTAGCACCAATTGCCAAAGAAACCATTCTCGAACAAATCCCGCCAAAGGTCAGGGAAAGCGTAGATGAATTTCATTCCTGCCAAGATTGCAAGCAAGTTTTCTGGAGAGGTTCCCACTATGACAAAATGCGACAATTTGTTGACGAAGTGCTTGGCTGATGCTATCAAATAATTTAGTAATGTAGGGTGCGGATAGCCTGCGCCATAGCTAAGCTAAAGCGCTAGCCTAACGCACCAAGCTCATCAGGTTTTTAGATTGAAGAAATTTAATTGGTTGGCAGGTTTTATCGTTGCCATAGGCGCGATGATATACGTCATAGCAACTAATGTGGCGTTCACCGAAACTGTTATTGGCAGTGAAGCATTCGGTCATCCCGGCATTTGTCCGGCTTGGTCGCCATCAACGCTCACTTTTCTCGGCACAGCGCAAAACCCGAATTCAAAAGTATGGTTTACCGGCGATAACGGCATCATCAGTCAAGTATTTTACCCTTCTGCTGACAAGGCAGATACGGTAGATTGGCAGTTTTTGGTCGGAGACGCTGACAAAACTTGGGTGGAAGAGGAAAAGCAAGATACTACTAGCAAGGTTGCGTTGAATAACGATCGTTCTCTTGCTTGGGATATCACCAACAAAGCTAAAAATGGCAAATATCAAATTGAAAAAACTATTTTCACCGACCCCAACCGCAACACAGTCATTCAGCAAATAACATTCACCGCTTTAAACGGAAATATAGGTGATTTCAATCTCTATACTTTGTATCATCCAGCAATTGATAATCAGGGAATATCCACCACAGGCTATAGCACTAATTATAAAGATATCTCAATGCTGGTTGCTAAAAACGATCGCAGCGGTTTAGCATCTGCATTGGCGAGTTCGCTTCCCTTCAAAGCTATGTCAAACGGTTTTGTCGGACAAAGCGACGGTTGGCAAGATTTGAAAGGCGGTAATGCTGACAATACAATGAACTGGACTTTCGACTCAGCAACTGATGGTAACATTGCACAAATGGCAATGTTGGATTTGAGTCCTTATGCTAACGAAAAATCAGTTACTTTTAACTTGGTTCTCGCTTTTGGCGATAGCGATGCCAAAGCGGAAACAACAGCAGCAGAAACCCTCAGCGATAACTTTGCTAATATGCTGTCTGTTTATAATACAGAATGGAACAGCTACACGAATAGTTTAAATAATTTTGGCGGTACTGCCGATCGACAATATTATATGGCGGCAATGGCACTAAAAGCTGCTAGCGATAAAAGTTCTGGTGCAATGGTGGCAGGTTTGGGTAATCCTTGGGGTAATTCTAATTACTCAATCTGTACACCTCAAGGCGTGCAAATGCAAGGGGGTTATCACTTAGTTTGGCCGCGAGATTTGTATAAATTTGCCAGTGCTTTGATTGTGGCGGGTGACAAGGATACAGCAGCAAAAGGTTTGGATTGGTTGTTTAATGTTATGCAGCAACCAGACGGACATTTTCTCCAGAATGCCTTCGTCGATGGGACGCCTTATTGGAATGGCATTCAAATGGACGAAACGGCATTTCCAATTATGTTGGCATGGAAACTCGATCGCACAGATTCAAATACCTACAATAACCACATCAAACCCGCTGCCGATTATATTGTAAAACACGGCCCTGCCACAGGTCAAGAACGTTGGGAAGAGAACGGCGGTTACTCTCCCGGTACGATTGCGGCGGAAATCGCGGGTTTAGTTTGTGCGGCTGATATCGCCAGAATTAATGGAGATTTTGCCAGTCAAACTAAGTATCTGGAAACAGCAGATTACTGGCAAGCAATGGTAGAAAATTGGACATTCACCACTAGCGGTTCGATCGGCAATGGCAAGTATTTTGAACGCATTGATGATAATGGTAATCCGAATGACGGACATATTTTGAATATTAGTAACGGTGGCGGGGGATATGATGAAAGAAATATTGTCGATAGCAGCTTTTTAGAATTAGTCCGCCACGGCGTAAAAGCTTGGAATAACCCTTATATCTTGGCGTCGCTTCCCACCATTGATTCGACAATTAAACAAACAATTCCCGGTAAAGGCGATGCTTGGTTTCGCTACAATCACGACGGTTACGGCGAAACAGCAACAGGCGCAGATTATACAGGTGCTGGTATCGGTCGTTTGTGGCCGATTTTCACAGGCGAACGCGGTCATTTTGTTATTGCTGGCGGCGATAAAGCTGACAAATATCTGGCAACAATGCGTACTTTTGCTAATAGTTCCTACATGATTCCCGAACAAGTTTGGGATTTAAATGCGCCATCTGGCAATACTCCGGGAACTCCCACTAAGTCGATGACTCCCCTATCTTGGTCGATGGGAGAATACATGGCATTGCTGGCATCGAATTACCATAACAAAGTGATGGATATGCCTGCCATTATCTATCAGCGTTATGTGACAAACGCCTACAAACCGCAAGAAGGAAAAGTTGTAGATTATAACCCAGCAAATGTCAAGCAGGGAAAAGCTTTAACTATTTATTACAAAGGTTCCTTGGCAAATGCCAACGAGGTAAACTTGCACTGGGGATATAACAATTGGCAGCAAGTTACCGATCGACTAATGCTGAAGCGGGATGATGGCTTCTGGGAAACGACGATCGCATTACCAGCGACAGCAAATTCCTTGCACTTTGCTTTCACTGATGGGGTAAAGTGGGATAATAACGGTGGTGGCAACTGGAACGAAACAATTGCAGCAGATTCGTGAAATTTGAAGGGTGATAACTATGCAAACCGTTGATTTGGAAAAATTACCAACCCAGTTTTACAATTGGAAGAATTATCGCTGCGCTTACGAAGTTTATAACCAAAATAATAACGATAGCATTTCTCTGCTGTTGATTCATCCGATCGGCGTTGGTTTATCCGGCAATTTTTGGCAAAGATTCTGTCGCCAATGGTACGCCGCCGGACATCGCAACCCTATCTACAATCCCGATTTATTGGGATGCGGTGAAAGCGATATGCCGCGAGTAGCTTATCATCCGATCGATTGGGCAAAACAGTTGCAATACTTTTTGCATAATGTAGTAAAAAAACCAGTAATTTTAGTCGTGCAAGGTGCGTTATTTCCAGTGGCAGTTGAATTAGTGCAATTGGAAAAAAAATCTAATTTAATTCGGGGAGCGATCTTCTCTGGGCCACCTGCTTGGCGATTGATTAGTAATAACACTCCAGATTGGAAACATAAAGTAAATTGGAATATCTTTGATTCTCCCGTAGGGAGAGGATTTTTTGAATATGCCAGAAGCCGCAAGTTTATCCGTAATTTCTCCATTCGGCAACTTTTTGCTGAAGTTGAAAAAGTCGATGACGAATGGTTAGATATGTTGACAAATAGCGCGAAAGATGCGGCGAGTCGCCATGCCGTGTTTGCGTTTTTGGCTGGTTTTTGGAGACAAGATTATAAGGATGCGATCGCGCAAATTTCCCAACCAACTTTAGTAGTGATGGGAGAAGAGGCATCGAGTATTAGCAAAGAAGGAAAAAAAGAAACTCCAGACGAACGTTTGGCTGATTACTTGGCGTGTTTGCCAAAAGGTCGGGGGCTAAAGATGAGAGGGAGAAATGTTTTACCTTACGAAGAAACGACGGAATTTGTGAATGCGATCGCGCCATTTATACGTGAGATTGCTTGAATAAGCCGATGCAAGAATTTTCGATTTTGGATTGGCTGCGCCTTGAAAGTTAATTAGAAGCGCGAGGTAGGAAAAGTAGGAAAAGTAGGAAAAAGTTGATTATGTTGCGACCCTCTGGTCATTATGCTAAAAATTAGCTAATTATCGACTTGTTGGCTTATTTTCGGACATTTAGGATAGGAAAAGCAAGTTCGCTCGACAAAAGTGTGAGGAATCGTGAAGAAATTTTTTAGAAATACTCTACCAATTAGCCTGCTGACGCTAGTCAACACATCACTCATTGCCAGCATCACCCGTGCAGAACCGACACAAGTCAGAACTCCACGAAACAATGCCATGAATCAAGTCACCAACGTTTCTCAATTGGAGGACGTTTCTCCCGGAGACTGGGCTTTTGAGGCAGTGCGAAATTTAGTAGAACGTTACGGCTGTATCGAAGGTTATCCCGACCGCACCTTCCGGGGAAACCGCGCCTTAACTCGCTACGAATTTGCCGCAGGTTTGAACTCCTGTTTGCAGCAGATAGAACAGCTGATTGCCCGTAGCGGTGCCAATGTTACTCGTGAAGACTTGGAAACTCTGCAACGTTTGACCCAGGAATTTAAAGCCGAACTTGCCACCTTGAGAGGTCGAGTAGATGCTTTGGAAAATCGGATAACTTCCTTGGAAGCAAACCAGTTTTCTACCACAACTAAACTCAGCGTCGAAACAGTTATTGTTGCGACTCAAGTTTTTGGCGAAGAAAATGCAGCGACAGGCGAAGATATTGAAGACGAAGCCACCCTTGGCTACCGTGTACGCCAGAGTTTTCTAACCAGTTTCAACGGCAGAGACCGATTGCGACTTCGCCTCCAAATGGGTAATACTTTTGATGCTCGCGGTGGCAGCAACATAACTAATTTAAACACTTTCGGAAGCAATACAGGCAACGATGTGCGGCTCAACAAAGCTGAATATCGCTTCCCGATCGGGGATAGCACGATGGTTTGGATTGCCGCACATAACATGAACTTGGATGATGTTGCCGATCCGTTGGCTCCTTTTACCACTAGCGCTACTACTGGCGCAAATTCCGGCTTTGGAGCTTATGCTCCCATTTACTATACCAGCTACGGTGCTGGCGTCGGTGTTTCCCACGATTTCAGCAAAAAATTTAACTTGTCTGGCTATTATTCTGCCGGTAACGCTGGCAATCCCAGTCACGGTTCCGGTTTCTTCGACGGACAATTTGTAGCGGGAACCCAATTAACTTACAGACCCAGCGCTAATGCAGGCATTGGTTTAGTCTACACCCGCAGCTACTTTCCCGGAAAAGATACTGGCTTTGTTTCCGGTAGCGTCGGTAGCGCTTTAGCCGATAATCCGTTTCAAGGAAATGCAACATCAACTGATAACTTTGCAATTGTAGGGAATTGGCGGATTGCGCCTGCATTTAGCATAGAAGGTTGGGCTATGTACACCAGAGCTAATGCAGAAGGTGGAAGTCGCGATGGCGATACAGCCGATATCCGCAACTGGAAACTCAGCTTTGCTTTCCCAGATTTATTCAAAAAAGGTAACCTGGGAGTCCTGACTGTAGGGAATCCCCCGCAAGCCTACCGCGTGGAAGGTGGGCCGGAGGATGAAGAAACTGCTTGGTTTGTGGAAGCTTTCTACAGTTACCGAGTCAATGATTATATGTCGATTACTCCAGGGTTTTTCGTGATTACTAACCCTGAAAATAATCGCGATCCGCTTTGGGTTGGGGTACTCAGGGCTGGTTTCGATTTTTAGGTTTGGACAGTGCGATCGAGCATAAAACAAAGCACAATTTACGATGAAAAATTCCTACTTTAAAAACCGCGTCATATTACACTGGCGATCGCTACTATGAGCAGTACTTTTTGAGTTTTGAATTCCCACTACATAGAACAAGTAGATAATCATGATGCCAAAGCTAAATCTGCAACGCAAAACTCTCAATTTACCCCAAATTCAACTTTCTTATTTGGAATGGGGTCAGGGAGAACCAGTGCTGTTACTCCACGGTTTAGCCGATTGCGCCTTAGTTTGGGCGAGTTTGGGAGAATATTTAGCAAATTCTTATCACAGTGTAGCCCCAGATATTCGGGGTCACGGGGAAAGCAGCAAACCGGAAAACGGCTATCGCAGCGCCGATATTATCGCTGATTTGCAAGCGCTGATGGATAATTTGGGTTGGTCTGACGCGCACATAATAGCCCATTCTTGGATGGCAAAAGTGGCTTGCGTTTGGGCAAAACAGCATCCGCAAAGGTTTCGCAGCTTGGTAATCATCGATCCATTTTTCATCGGCAAAATGCCCAGTTTCACAAAGTTGACTTTTCCATTTTTCTACAAAGTTTTACCATTTCTCAAATGTATGGGGCCGTTTCCCAGTTACGTCGCCGCCGAAAATTTAGCGCGTCAACTCAAACAATATAAAGGTTGGAGTCCATTACAAGAGGCGGCGTTTAAAGCGGGGATGGAGGAAAAAAAAGATGGAACTTGGGGCAGTAAATTTGTAGTTCAAGCACGAAATCAGGTTTTCGAGGATGTCATGCTGGTGGCGGGTTTAACGGAAACTTTGGAAGTAGCAACGCTGTTACTTTTACCAGAACAAGGACTCAACCGCAGCGAATTCCAAATCAAGCCTTTCCGAACTTATCTGAAAAATGTTTCTATGCAAAAGATTCCCGGAAATCACTGGGCTTTTTTAGTGGAACCAGATGCTTTTAATCAAGCTGTGGCAAAGTTTTTAAATTCATTCACTTAATGACTGACTGCTTTGCTATCACCGGACAAAGAAGGCCATCTAACTGTTAAAATGGTAGACTCCTCCTCAGCTAGCCAACAATGAGGTACACCGGGACACCAAAGTGCATAATCGCCCTCGCGAGATAATAGCACTTCCGTATCCGGAAATTGCAGGCGAAATCGTCCCGAAACCAGAATGGAAAGGGTAGTGGCTTGGGCATTCATCGCCCATTCCCGTCTACCTTCTCCGGCTTTGTGAGATCCCCATTTCACCTCTAAATTAGAAGATGAACGAGGGTCATTGGCTGGGTTAATAAAATGTCCGATAAACCAGCCCCAGCGATTTTCTCCTTCAATTTGGGCGTTGCCAAAGACAAGTTTAGGCTGCATTGGAACACAATGATTGCATTTGCTTATGGAGTTTGAAGATTTTGAGATTTTCCCTTAGAAAAAGTAGCGATCGCTAGCGACAATGCTACAGCAAACAGAAACGCACCCAAGAAAAATGGTATTTCCGGTAAACGAATCAGGGCGCGTGAGGACGTAAAATAACCGAACAAGTTAGTAGCTAACAATGGGCCGATAATAGTTGCTAAAGCTGTCAGAGAAGCCAAAGCACCTTGAAGTGCGCCTTGTTCTTGCGAACTTACTTGTGCAGAAATCAATCCCTGAGCTGTGGGTTTAACAGTAAAATCAAAACCATTCAGTACAATAATCCAATATAACATCCATCCCGCATTGGCAGAAGCATAGAGGAGATAACCAATAATGCTGAAAGTCAGTCCGATGATAATTATCCGTCTAGAACCGAAGCGAGAAATCAGCGGTCGGATCAAACCTCCTTGGACAATTGCCGTCATTATTCCTAATAATGTCAACGACAGTCCAGCTTGCAAGGTTTCCCATTGAAACTTGTAGGTAGTAAATAACACCCAGGTGCTGACAAAACATTGCAAACCGACATCGGTAAACAACATCGCTGCTGCTAAACCAAAGACGATCGCATTTTTTCGCAACAACCACAGAGAGCCAATTGGGTTAGCGCGAGTCCAAGAAAACGGACGGCGGTGTTCTGGTGCGTGAGATTCGGATACAACTATAATTCCGTACAGCAGATTCAAAAATGTGATAATAGCTGCAACTGCGAAAGGAAAACGCAATCCCCAAGCGCCCAACAAGCCGCCTAAAGCAGGCCCAACCACCCATCCTAAAGCCAGGAAAGCTCCTACTAAACCGAAGTTTTTCGGTCGTTCTTCGGGAGTGCTGACATCGGCAATGTAGGCAAACACAACAGCAACGCTACCACCAGTAAGACCGTTGAGAATTTGCGCCGTGAATATCCACGGTAAACTGGGAGCAAATGTCAAGCCGATATAGGTTAATCCCGTTCCCAAGAGGGAAAATAGCAGTACTGGTTTGCGACCGAAGCGATCGGATAAAGCGCCCTGAATAGGTGAGAAGATAAATAACATCAAGGCGTAGGTAGTCGTAACGGCTCCATAATAATAGGAGGCAGTGGAAACATCACCGATAAACTGAGCGATCAGTTTGGGAAGAATGGGAGCGCTAAGACCGACTCCCATTACATCTATAAACAAGGTGATTAAAACAAAAATAAGACCGGGCGGGCGCTGCAATTTCATCGTTAATTTCTCTGAAATTCAAGATATGTCGAACTGGCTCTCTTTGTTACAGAAACCGGAAAACTTGGGTGATGCTGAAGCGATCGAGCATTGGTTTACTCGGATAGCGTCTGGGCTTTTGAACGGTTGCTATTTGGTTGTTGGCAATGAACCTCATCGTTTGGTGGAAATTGAATTTTACTATTGTGGTGATGTACATCCAGATCCGTTTACGCATCGCGATCGCTTGCAACTGGAATTCGGACGCTGGTACTTCCACCGTACCAGAGGAATGTACCGAGGTGGTAGTTTCAAAGGTTTGGATATGACTTTTCGGTATGGATTTGAATCCCAAACTACTGTGCAAGTTGCACCGAACTTGCCACGCGATCGCGAGAACAAGCGGATTGTAGTATCGCTAACCATAGACTAAACTCTAAAATTGTCGATTAAGATACCAAATAACAAGTTTATGAGCAGAGTTTTGTACTACGCACAGCGATCGCCCTACGCCAGAAAAGTGCGGATCTTGCTAGCAGAGAAGAATTTGCCTTGCGAACTGAAAGCTACCGATATTGTGAATAAATCGCCGGAATTCATCCAAATTTCTCCCATTGGCAAGGTGCCGGTGTTGGTAGATGAAGATGGCACGACGCTGTGGGATTCTACTTTGATTGTCGAATATTTGGATGAAACTTACCCGGAGGTGAGTTTTTATCCAAGCGATCGCAAACAGCGCCTGGAGTGTCGCAAATGGGAAGATTTAGGAGATACTTTAGCAGATAATGCTGTCGCTTTGTGGTATCAAAAGCTGAAAGGCGAGAATGCAGATCCCAAAGATCGAGAGAAATATCAAAGTGCGATCGATCGTCTTTTACCACCTTTGGATGAAAAACTAACCACATCTACTTACTTATTAGGTAAAACTTGGACAGCGGCAGATGTAGCGGCATTATGTGCGCTGGGTTATTACACTCTCCGCTTCGGTGAAGATTGGCAACACCAATATCTGAGATTGGGACAGTGGTTTAAGAAATTGCACGATCGCGAGTCAGTCAAATCGACTGTTCCTGTGGGGTAAAACTGAGTGCGATCGCATTTTAGAGTGCGATCGCACCCGATTTACTCATTAGCTTTTATCCAAAATTGAAATCATCGGGTAAGCTATGATAGCTGGATCTTCTGTAACAATTATCAATTTATGCTGCAAAGATTGGCAAATCAGCAGTCGGTCAAAGGGATCTCGGTGCAGCAGTGGAAGTTTCGCCAATTGTGCAACGCTTTCTTCATCCACATTCAGACTATAAATTAAGTGGTTAGCCCTTTGTCTTGGCAGGTAGGTTTCTGGAGATTCGGGTAAGGGAAGTTTACCAAGCTGGTATTTAATTATTGCTTCCCAGACTGATACGACACTGAGATAGATTTGATTATCTGGATCGCGAATAGCGTCCCGAAAGCTAACCGATAAACGACTATCTCCACTGATGAACCAGAGAAAAATATGTGTATCTAACAACAGTTTCCTGCCGTTTCAAATTGATGGATTATCTCGTCAGGTAGAGGCTCGTTAAAGTCATCGGGAACCACAAACTCTCCAGCGCACAAACCAAAAGGACGTAATTGTTTTGAGCTAGTGCTAGACTGGATCGGTTTAATTTCGGCTATAGGTCGATCGCCTTCAACGATGACAAGTATATTACCCTCTTGAATAAGTTTAAGAAAGCTGGAAGTATCGCGCTGAATCTCATCAAGATTAATTTGAATCATTTTTGTGTGATGCAAAGTTTGTGGATTGAGTATATTATATGCGGAGTAAGAAAATGCAATTAAATTTATAATTGCTGAAATTGCGCTAACAACCAAGTACCTACTTGCGATAGATTATCATTGCGACTGCGCCGTAAAGCTTCCTCTAATAAAGAAATTGGCAATCCCGGTAAAATTTCAGATTGAGTAATGCGCCTACTGCCATTGTTAGCGATTATCGCAAAAGCAATAATTTGAGCGTTTTGTACGTCTGCTACCCAATATTCAGCAACTTCTAACTCTTCGTAAAGTAATCGTTTTGAGCCTAGATCGTCAGCTAAACTTGTATCGGCAATTTCAATCGCTAAATCTGGTGGTGAAACGTTATCGAGATTTACTACTGCGCTTCCTGTCGGTGCTAATTGCGATCGCTCTCCAATATAATAAGATATATCTGGTTGTGCTTCTCTAACACCAGGTTTTCGATAGCTACATCTAACCAGTCCGTTCGCAGGAATTCCTTTGATAGTGCAGCAAAGAATAATAGCAAATAAAATAAGTGCGTGATTACTGGCGCGATCTGGAGAAATTGGCGCTGTTTCAATCCTCATTTGTCCGTTGTGGTAGTAGCACTTGGCTTTTTGATAAGCGGGGTCTTCACTTATTTGGATGAATTCATCCCAAGTCGCTACTACCCAGGTGTCAGTAGCTAATTTAGTTTGTAATGTAGTCATCATTCACCTCTTCGATCGTATTATAGGCGATACGTGCTACGCACACGCTACGCGATCGCACTCACTATGATGATAAATAAAAAAGAGCGATCGCACCTGTCAAATTACCTGAATGCGATCGCACTTTTTCGACTCACCCCCCTATGGAATCCAATCTACTCTATCGATCCACTCTTGGGCTTCATACGTCTCCCAAAGCAGGTAAATACTTTCTGCCAACTTACCTAATGAAGTTGCAGGACGCACCCAAACTAAACCCCAAATTTGCTTGCCCTCTGCCCAATGTAATTCTAAGTGTCCCGGCATTGACTTGCGGTTATCTGTAACTAAGAGTCGCTGCGATAAATCCACATAGCTTAGTATCTCTGGATCGAGAGTTCCAAATGGCGGTGCGTCTGGCTCTCCCACGCACAAAATATCTATGCTAGAGTTGAGACGCAAAACAGCCATTTTGATCTGTTTGGACAAATTTTCGTCAAGCAAGAAACGTATCTTCACTAGATATTTACCTGCTCTTTAGCTCTTTGTTTTTGGATCGCTCTCAAACGCTGCATCAAGGGAGAGGGATTTTTTAAAGATGCTTGATAACGTTCTTCTCGCCAATCATTCAATCGCTTCATGTACGCATCTACCTCTTCTTTATTTTGCTGGTAGTAGGTAATAGTTGCGTTAATTTTCTCTAAGTTCAGTGACGGAAAATGTTCGAGTATTTCTTCTGGAGAGCAACCTTGCAAGTAATAATCAATCACATTGTCGATGCCGATGCGATGACCTTTGATGCGGATGTCATCTGGGTCTAAAAATTCAAAGTAATCTTCCAATTGCATAAATCTACCTCTGTACGATCGCTTAACTTTATTTTATCGGCAATCAAAAAGTTGCAGACATCCGGCTGAGAAAAACACGCAAGCGATCGCTCTTTGGTTCGGTAATAACTTCCCTTGCCGATCCTTCTTCTGCGACGAGACCTTTATCCATAAATATGACTCGATGCGCGACATCACGGGCGAACTGCATTTCGTGAGTAACTACCACCATTGTCATTCCTTCTTGCGCCAATTGCTGCATGACTAACAGCACTTCTCCTACTAATTCGGGATCGAGGGCGCTGGTGGGTTCGTCGAATAATATGATTTGGGGATTCATGCACAAACTGCGGGCGATCGCAACTCGTTGTTTTTGTCCGCCAGACAATTGTTCTGGATAAACTTCGGCTTTCTGCGCCAAACCAACTTTTTCTAAATAAAATCTCGCCTGTTCTTCACTTTCAGAGCGAGATTTTCCCAAGACTTGACGCGGAGCCAATGTTAAGTTTTCCAGTACGCTTAAATGAGGAAACAAGTTGAATTGTTGAAAAACCATACCAACTTGCGATCGCAGTCTGCGTAATTGGGTTTGGCTAAGTTTCGGATGGGACAAATCCATTCCATTAACAACCAGACGCCCGCCGTTAATTGTCTCCAAACGGTTGAAACAGCGCAGGAGCGTACTTTTCCCGCAACCGCTCGATCCAATCACCGCCACCACTTCGCCACGATTTATAGAGCCGGTAATTCCTTGCAAAACCTTAAGAGAGCCGAAATTTTTCTCAATGTTCTCAAATGCGATCGCTGGGGTATAATCCTGCATAACTGAGTTTAGTATATTTCTACTTAGTTTATTTTAAGGTATCGCAAATGCACAGATTATTTCAATTTCGTAAGCTCGGCTGGGCTTTGCTTCTCAGCTTGTTTTTGTCAATTTTATGCGTTTCCCTTTTCATCGGCAGTCCCGCCAAAGCCCAAAAAACCCTTAAAATTGCCACAGAACCAGCTTTTCCGCCCTTTGAGTTTCAGGGAAGCAACGGGGAGTTAGTGGGTTTTGATATTGATTTACTCAAAGAAATTGGCAAAGCTGCTGGCTTCCAGGTGCAATTTCAAAGTATGCAATTTGACGGTATTATCCCCGCATTGCAGGCGAAAACAGTAGATGCGGCGGTGAGTGGAATTACTATTACCGCCGAACGTCAACAAGCGGTAGATTTTTCGCGACCTTATTTCAAAGCTGGGTTAGCGATCGCAGTTAAATCAGACAACCAAGATATCACATCTTTAGAAAGTCTGCAAAACAAGCGCGTAGCCGTGCAAATCGGTACTACTGGCGCTTTAGAAGCTAAGAAAATCCCCGGTGCTAAAATTCGTACTTTCGATAACGCGCCTTTGTCTCTTCAAGAATTGCTCAACGGTAATGTAGATGCGGTCATCAACGATGCGCCAGTCACTCTCTATGCTATCAAAGAAAACAATCTCAAAGGACTAAAAGTTACATCCCAATTGCTCACAGAAGAATACTACGGCATCCCCACCGCTAAAGGTTCTCCCAATCTAGATGATATCAACAGGGGATTGACAGCTATCCTAAATAATGGCACTTACGAACAAATTTATCGCAAATGGTTTAACGCCCAACCCCCCCAACTCCCTGAAAGCACAAGTATCGAGCAATCGACTAATTCAGTTAATGTTATTGCCATCATTTTAAGCGCCCTGCCCACGTTATTGAAGGGAGTGGTAGTCACGTTATATCTAACCATATTGTGCGGCATTTTGGGAATGATCGGCGGTTCGTTGATTGGCATTGCCCGCCTTTCTCCAGCAACTCCATTGCGTTGGGCAACCATAGCTTATATAGACTTTTTAAGAGGTACGCCGTTATTGGTACAAATTCTCATGATTTACTTTGGCATACCTACTTTATTGCAAGGATTTGGTATCCAGTTTAGTTTGAGTCCTTTTGTCGCCGCAGTAACGGCGCTGAGTCTTAATAGCGCTGCTTATATTGCTGAGATTGTTCGAGGCGGTATCCAATCTATTGAAAAAGGACAAACAGAAGCCGCCCAGTCGCTTGGTTTGGGAGCGGTAGAAACTATGCGTTATGTGATTTTTCCCCAAGCATTGCGGCGGATGTTACCACCGCTAGCAAATGAATTTATCACCTTGCTTAAAGATACTAGCTTGGCATCGGTAATCGGTTATCAAGAGCTATTGCAAGAGGGAAGGTTGATTATCGCAAATAATTATCGTTCTTTTGAAATTTTTGCCACTGTTGCTGTAATTTATCTGGCTTTGACATTGTTATCATCGCGTGCTTTTGGTTTCTTGGAAACTTGGATGAATCCGGTTAATAGGTCTCTCAAGAAGAGTTAGGGTAATCAAGTTAAGAAATTGTAGGTTGGGTTGAGAGATATCGAAACCCAACTTGTGCTTAGATAGAGTTGAGTTTCCTAACGTCAACCCAACCTACGGAATTACTGATTGGAATTTATTATGAGCGAAACACCAATTTTACCCGCTCCACAAAAGGTTAAGCAGACAATTGAAACTGCCCATCGCGCTTGTCAGGATATGGAGTTGGCAGGTTTGGAATTACAAGAAGTAATTGAGTTGTTAGAAAAAAATATTCGAGAGCAGCGTTTGAGGCGATTAAGACAAGTTTCTTAGGTATTGTAGGTTGGGTGAAGAGATATCGAAACCAAAATTTTGTTGAGATGGGTGTTGGGTTGACATTAGGAAACCCAACCTACGGAACTGATTAAATTTTCTTGTTTTTCCTACATCCGCCGCTCTCTAGTTGCTCAACTGCTGCTTCAAATCCCGAATCGCTGCACTTGTATTCCGTTCGTAGGCAACTTGAAGACATTGAGTAATAATATCCTGAATGTTAATGTTGGGAAAATATCGGCTTTTATCTAGCTCGATATATTCATCACCCTGTAACTGATAAACTAATAGCTTTTTGTTGCGAAACAACCAAACTTCAGGCACTCGATATGGCAGATAATCATTCACATCGGAATAACTGGTCACATCAATTTCCAAGACCAAATCGGGTGGCGGATCGTTCGCCCAGTCAATTCGCTCCTTGCCTGAAACTGCTTGCCAATTGTCAATATAAAAGGAATAATCTGGTTCGATGCCACTTTCCTCTGGGAGTTGCATAGTTACGGGTGTAAAAGCATCGTATTCCTGTTCTGCACAATCCAGTAGCGTTGTGATGACATTTGCAATCAAGTGAGCATCTCGTCCATGTCTGGGCAATGGTGACATTAATAAGACTTCTCCAGAACGATATTTGATACGAGGAATGGAGCCATCCCCCCGCTGCTGACATAGTGCTTGATATTCTTGCCAAGTGGCGATCGATCGCACTACCGTTCCGGCTGAGAGGTGAAGTTTTTCGGGTGATACAACGGCAAACATACCCACCTTTCGTATAGTAATCTCAGATCATTCTAACAAAACTACAATTTTAAATTTCAAAGTTGAATCCCATTTGTTTGAGTTGCAGATATTTTTGTTCGTCAAATTGATAGAGTCTGGCGGCTCGATGAGACACATCTTTCTGAGTTTCATCGAGTTGGACTAACAAATTCATATTGAGGATTTTTTTGCGAAAATTGCGTTTATCTAGATCGGTTCCTAAGATAATTTCATAGAGTCTTTGCAACTGAGTAAGGGTAAATTTTTTGGGCAACAATTCAAATCCAATTGGTTGATAGCGAACTTTGCCTTTCAATCGAGTTAAAGCTACCTCGAAAATGCGCGAATGGTCAAAGGCTAATGGCGGTAATTGAGTGACGGGAAACCAAGCGGCTTCGCTAGCATCTGTGGTGGCGTTGAGGGAGTGTTCGCACGAGTTTACCAGCGCGTAGTAGGCGACGGTGACGATGCGATCGCGCGGATCTCGCCCCACATCCCCAAATGTGTACAATTGCTCCAAATATACCGAATCTATGCCCGTTTCCTCCCGTAATTCCCGCCTCGCGGCTTCTTCCAACGATTCATCCATGCGGACAAACCCCCCCGGTAGGGCCCACATACCCAGAAAAGGGGGAAGGTTCCTCTGAATCAGCATCAACTGAAGCTGCATCGACTCTTTGTCTAAACCAAAAATCGCGCAATCCACGGTCAGCGCGGGTCTGGGGAATTCGTAGCTATAAGACATTTCGATTTGTAAAGGGGGTTGACATCGTGTTTTTTGTACACTAACTTAGTGTATAGGTAACACTAACAGCCATGCAAGAGCAATTTGAATTAGCGGCTGGTTCTGTAAAAGGTACAGAACATCAGCGGCTTGGCAAAAACAACCAAGATGGATATTACAGTATCAATTCACAAGGTACGAACTTAATTGCTGTTGTTTGCGATGGGTGCGGTAGCGGTCAGCACAGCGAAGTGGGAGCAAAAATTGGGGCGAGGTTGCTGGTAGAAACCATAAGCCGTTCTTTGCCATATCGCGAAGGATTTTGGCAAGATATCCACTCTAAAGTGCTGATGCAATTGAAAAATCTCGCCCAAGGATTTGGCGATAATTTAGCTGACATCGTAAATGATTATTTTCTGTTTACAGTTGTCGGAACATTAATCGTACCAGAAGGAGCGTTTATCTTTGCCATAGGAGATGGAATATTTGCGATTAACGGTGAAGTAGTGCAGTTGGGGCCATTTGCCAACAATGCACCACCTTATCTAGGATACGGTATTTTAGATGAGGTAAATCAAAGTTGGCAATTTCAAGTACATCGCACTCTACCTATGAGCGAAGTGGAATCGATTTTAATCGGTACAGATGGAGTTTCGGATCTGATTAAATCTGCATCGATCGACTTGCCAGGAAAGTCAGAAAGAGTGGGAGAAATTAGTCAATTTTGGAGAGAAGATCGCTATTTTAGCAATTCTGACAATATCCGACGCAGGTTATCCCTAATTAATCGCGAAGTAACTTACCCCAACTGGTCAGAACGCAGCCTAGTTAAACAAGGAGGCTTATTACCAGATGACACAACCTTACTCGTGATGCGACGAAAACAAGTTGTTAGTAATGACTAATAACCTATCTGCGAAATCCTTGATTCTACCTTCTTTTTCCCCTAGTCCCTAGCCCCTAGTCACTAGCCCCTAGCCATACCTTTCTGCAAATGGATGTCTACATCAACAACAAAAAAATCCGTCTCAAGCCTAACAAAGCGATCGGCAAAGGCGGCGAAGCAGATGTGTACAATATTGGCAACGGTAAAGCACTGAAGCTATTTAAGCAAGCGAATCATCCCGATTATCAGAATAATTCCCAGCAACAACGCACAGCACAAGAACGCTTAGACGAACATCAGTTTAAGTTGCGTCTGTTTCCTAACAACTTACCGAAGCGAGTTATTTGTCCGCAAGAGTTGGTAACTGATGCGCTGGGAATGAAAATTTTGGGATACACAATGGAAATGGTTGCTGGTGCGGAAGTTTTATTAAAATATAGCGATCGCACCTTCCGTCAATCGGGAATTGCCAACCAAATTGTTGTCGAAATATTCCGAGATTTACATACAACTGTTGCAGGTATTCATCTAGCAGGAGTAGTAATTGGCGATTTCAACGATTTGAATGTTTTAATTAAGCAGAAAGAAGCTTATTTAATTGATGCTGATTCTTTCCAGTTTGTCTCGTTTCCCTGTCGGGTATTTACGACTCGGTTTGTCGATCCGCTGTTGTGCGATCGCCAATCTTTAAAACCCGACCTAGTTGAAAATTATGCAAACGATTCGGATTGGTATGCTTTCAGCGTCATGCTAATGCAGTCCCTCCTATTTGTTGACCCTTACGGCGGCGTTTACCGACCAAAAGACCCGTCTAAACGGATTCCTCACGAAGCGCGATCGCTACAGGGAATTAGCATATTTAATCCAGAAGTTAAGTATCCCAAACCAGCCATACCTTACAAAGTTCTGCCAGATGATTTACTGCATTATTTTTATCAAGTATTTGAACAAGATAAGAGAGGTGAATTTGCGCGATCGCTCCTCGACAACCTGCAATGGACAACCTGCATTAACTGCGGCACAGAACACGCCAGAAATACCTGTCCCAACTGTAGCCAAACAATCCCAGCACCTTCGCTTCCCAAACCGATCGTCGTTCGAGGTACAGTCACAGCTACCCGAATTTTCAGTACAGAAGGGATTATTTTATTTACCGCATTGTCAGGAGATAAATTATGTTGGTTATACTATGAAAAAGGCGAATTTAAACGCGAAGACGGTACAGTTGTTCTCAGCGGTGACTTAGACCCGCACTTGCAATTTCGTATTCAAGGTAAATCCACTTTAATCGGCAAACAAGGACAAGTCATCACCCTAACACCAGGTAAATCTCCCACTCGTTTAGCTGTAGAAACCTTTGATGTAAATGAAACTAACCGTTACTGGACATACGGCGGTCAATTATTGCGAGATGGTCAGTTAAGTTCGGAATATATTGGCGATGTCTTAGCCGAACAAACTCACTTTTGGGTTGGTTCTAACTTCGGTTTTGGCTTCTACCGTGCGGGTAATTTGAATGTTGCTTTTGTCTTCGATGCCAACAAACGCGGCATCAACGATACGGTCAAAATTCCTTCATTTACCGGACAGTTAATAGATGCTAATTGCACTTTTACTGCTGACCGTTGCTGGTTCTTTATTTCCACTCAAGAACAAGGTCAAACTATCAATTATGTTTACATTATTCGTCCGGATGGTTCGATTGAAGCATCTGCTATGGCTAAAGCTGGAGATAATTCCTGGCTTTCTACATTGCACGGAAAATTTGCGGCTGGCAACTTTTTACTAGCAGCTACGGATGATGGTATTGTCCGCGTTGCACCGCAAAACGGTCAAATTGTCCAAACTAAAGAATTCCCAGATACAGAACCTTTCGTTGATGCTAATAGTCAACTATTTGCCAGTCAGCAAGGACTGTATGTTGTGAAAGCACAGCAAATTTTCATGCTGAAGATTACCTGAAGTTTCTTTTTCCGATATCTAGAATCCTGAATTACTATGAGTACGCAAACAACCAAACAATTACCGATTCCTCCCCACTTCGATGCCAAAAAAGTTGGAGAAGTCTGGCGCGTTTTGTACGAAGAGCGATCGCACGATGCTCAAGCTTGGGCGAAAAAGCACAACATTCCACCCGCAGCTAAAGATAAAACTCGCATTTGTCTGATGGTAATCGATGCCCAAAATACCTTTT
This sequence comes from Aerosakkonema funiforme FACHB-1375, assembly GCF_014696265.1. GTDB lineage: Bacteria > Cyanobacteriota > Cyanobacteriia > Cyanobacteriales > Aerosakkonemataceae > Aerosakkonema > Aerosakkonema funiforme_A. Next base: position 42,368 of record NZ_JACJPW010000075.1, read on the forward strand.
GCATTCCCAAATTTGAATTATTTGTTGGGGGTCGTTCCGGTACGGGTGCGGTTGACGATAACGTGCGTTTGTGCGAATTTATCTATCGCAACTTGGGTTTAATTACGGCGATTTACCCGACAATGGACACCCACACAGCGATGCAAATTTTCCATTCGCTGTTTTGGGTGAACGATGCAGGCGAACACCCAGCGCCGATGACGATTATCTCTTTAGATGATGTGCAAAAAGGTGTTTGGAAAGTGAATCCTGCGATCGCACACAGCGTAGCGGGTGGCAATTACCTGGGATTGATGCGCCACGCCTCCCATTACGTCGATAAACTCAGCGACGGCGGCAAATATCCCTTGATTATTTGGCCTTATCATGCCATGTTGGGGGGAATAGGTCACGCCTTAAGTAGTCGGACAAAAGTAATCGACACTGTATGAACTTTTGTTAAGGCACTTGCAGGAGTGCGATCGCTACCCACGGATAGTACAAATGTATTGTAAAAATTGACA
>NZ_JACJPW010000076.1 GCF_014696265.1 Aerosakkonema funiforme FACHB-1375
TTGATTTATTGCCAACAGAAGAGGTAAGTAAAAATACTAATAGGAGTTTAGACTAACCGCGCCCTAAAGCGCGGTTAGTCTAAACTCCAGTTCTTTACAGTCGGCGTTCAAACCAACTTCATCTGTTGTCAGAACCGAGATAGAGGACACAGAAGATTGTTCCGCATCTCCTGAAAGATGGGTTTGCAGTCGGTTTTTTAGGTAAAGATTGCGACTGCCTCCACCGCATAACAGTACCTTATCCGGCATTTGAGGTAAGAAACTGCGATAACTGTCTGCGATCGAAGCTGCTGTGAGTTCCGTTAGGGTGGCCAGCAGGTCAGCCGAACTGAGCAAGTAATTTTCCGCATCTGCCAAACAGGTACGTAAAAAGTCCGCCCCGAATAGCTCTCTACCAGTAGATTTGGGCGGCGCTTGTCGGAAAAATTCGTGCTGGAGCCATTGCCTTACTAAGGGAATACAGGGAGTACCAGAAGCAGCCCAAGCACCATCTTTGTCGTAGGTTTTACTCCCGCCAGTTAGATGCTGCACTGCCAGGTCTAAAAGGGCGTTGCCGGGGCCAGTATCCCAGCCGCGTAGTTGGGAGAGCCAGTTACCCTGACGAGCTGGTAAGTAAGTTACGTTACCGATCCCACCGATGTTTTGAACGCACCGATTTTCGTTCGGATGACTCAGAAGAAAGGCGTCTATACGTGAGACTAGGGGGGCACCTTCACCGCCAGCAGCAATGTCGGCTACCCGAAAGTTATTTACAGTAGTAATACCCGTTACTTGGGCAATTAGTTCTCCTCGCCCCAATTGCAAGCTATATCCAAGGGGGGAATCTTTTAAATAATTAGATTTTTCCCCACTCCCCCGCTCAAGAGCTCCCCCGCTCCTAGAGGGTGGACGATGATAAACTGTTTGTCCGTGGGAGCCAATGAGCTGGGCTGGGGTGTGGTTAGATTGAATAGCTAAGGCGGCTTGCGCGAAGGATAGGCCGATCGCATCATCCAGTTCTGCGAATTCTGCCATTGAAATAGCTGCCCCACCGCAGATGGCTAAAATTTTTTCTCTGAGATCGGATGGGTAGGGATAGGTTTCCCCAGCTATAAGCTCGACTTTTAGATCGATATCCGTACCGGAAATTTCTACCAATGCGGCATCAATACCATCTACTGATGTCCCGCTGATTAAGCCAATTACGCGAGTCATTAGATTTCAAATTTTAGATTTCAGATTTTAAATTGTAAACTCAATCTAAAATCTAAAATTATTTAGATTTTGGTTTGAATGAAAGTAGTTTTTCCAGTTCGATTTCGCCTGAAATAGCTTGCGAAGCTTTCAGAATAGCGGCTAAGTCGAGGGAATTAGAGATAATAGTCGAAGAGCTGGTAGAGGTGACGGTTCCTGTGGCAAAGAGGGTTTCGTTGACCGAAAGAGTAGGGCAAGTTTGTTGCCAGATCGGAACCAGCAATTGCGGGTAGCGTCTTTCTAGGTCGGCAACCTTGCCTTTCGCACCCCAGTGGGCATAACCGTAGTAGGCTTTTATTGTATATTCTTGAGCGATGTACTGTTTATCCCATTCCAGGTAAAACCTGGCTGCCAGTTCGTTGGCAAGAAGTCCGAAAAACACTTAGCACCAGAACACATAAATGCTTGTGTGGACTGGTGCTAAATCGGGATCGTAATGCGGCACTAAACATCTTAGCCAAAGGCTTAGAAATGCTTGGCATAGTATTGCCAAATACGGTGGGAAGAACCGAAATTAACGCTTGGGGAGAAAACAACCTCTATCTAATTGGGGAAACTCAATTAGACAAGTTGATTCGCTGAAACCTTGAATCCCCATCCCCTTGTGGGTGGGGAACTTCAAAAAAGCTAGAAGTGCGCGATCTAACTCAAGCGGCAGTCTCGGCTATCCAGAAAGGATTGGTACTACTAGAACTCTTAGCCGAGAAATATTAGATTTACTAAAGTTTCCAGCCGTTTCATTTTGGGAAAACTAAGGTAGGATTCCGGAAAGATATCTTCAATAAATGCCTATGCCTAGAAAACATTATTCGTCGATTCATCTGCTGCTTGCTACTATGGCTGGAATTGGACTGAGTTCGCCCGTTTTTGCCCTACCTGTGCAAGATTTGGGCAATAGTGGCAGATCTCTTGCTTCTGTTTCGATCGGTGTCGAGAACAATCACAACACTAGCCCTGCCGAAAAACCCTCCGAACAGCTTAAGCAAGCAGAGACTCTTTATAACGAGGGAGTGACGCTGCAACAGCAAGGTAAATTGGAAGAAGCGATCGCGAAATACGAAGAAGCGATCCGCCTCAATCCCAGCTTAGCCTTTGCCCACCTAAACTTGGGGGCAGCTTTGGCAGCGTTGGGAAAACACCCAGAAGCGATCTCTGCCTATCGGGAAGCTATTTTACTTCAACCAAATCTGGCAGAAGCATACTATAACTTAGGCAATGCACTGGCACAGCAAGGCGAACTACCAGATGCACAAGCGCAATACAAACAAGCAATTCAAATTAATCCTACTTATGCCAAAGCTTACTATAACTTAGGAAATGTACTGGCACAGCAAGGCGATCGAGATGGTGCGATCGCGCAGTGGCGCGAAGCAATTCGCATTCAGCCTGAGTTTGCCGAAGCTTATGCGAATTTGGGGCTGATTTTTTCTAGATCCGGGCAGCGGCGCGAGGCTTTAGAAGCTTTTAAGAAAGCGCGAGATCTGTTTAAATCGCAGGGAAAAACAGATCGAGCCGAGCAGATCGATCGCATCATACAACGGGTCGGAACCAATCGCACTGTGATAACGCGATCTCTATTCGATAGTGAATATTCGGCAGCGATATCGTCGGAAGCTTGAGTTTGCTGAAGCTTCCGCTAATAGACATCTCTAAAAATTCTTGTGGGGTAGGCATCCTGCCTGCCCTTTGAGATTCTTTTGGAGGAGATGTCTAATTTATGGCTGATTTGCTGTAACTTTGGACAGTGGCGGGAGGCTTGAGAAGCGCTTCCGCTACCCTTCTAGCTTCTTGATACTCGCCAGGACGTTTGGGTTAGAGTCGAAACGATCCTTGTCATTCCTCTCAAAGCCCAAATTTTCCTACCTGTGTCTAATCGCCGTGCTTAAACTATTTAAGTCCAAAAACGCCTCTCGTTTTGAAGAAATTCTGACGGTTCGTTAGATCGTCATCAATTGCCTTATTTTTTGTATCGGTAAAGCAAACAAAAGTTTTCTTATCAATGTAGCGATAATAGCGAGCGAATCTTAGAGTGGGTTAGCACGGGCGATAATTTCAGCCATTTGGGCTAATCATCAGCTTCCCGTGTCTTAACCCACTATCACACGCAAGTGTATGCAATATGGGCATACATTGTTGAGAATACCTTCAAAAACCCTCCAAACTCTCATAGTAGATGCAACCTAATCGCTAATACAAAATCCTTATGCTTTGTTAACATTTGCAGTTTGCTTACGCGACTTGCTGGCAGCTAGAGCTAAGCCGAGAGATCCCAAAGCGAAGAGGGTAGAAGGTTCGGGTACGGATGCGGTTGGGGTAACTACGGACTTGTTGAACTGGAAGGCAATAGTTTGGGTACCTCTGAATTTGGTAGTATCATAACCAGTAGCAAGCAAATCCTGCGTTACAGTACCCTGTGCGAGGAAAGAAATGTCCCTAAAATAAGTTCCGGACTTGATGGCGTTCAGGTCGAAGTTTAGATTCTGGCCGTTATTAGTAAAGTAGCTACTGGTTAAATCGCCGTGGCTAGGCGTACCGCGAAGACTTTTGACATCATTTTCATAGCGTGTTATACCGCCATAACTGCTGGTATAGCCATCTACAAGATCGGTAACTGTCTTGGCCTGAACGTTACTGTAAACACCAAGTTGTTGTACTCCCGAATGATTTGCCGAAGCAAAGTGGATGCCGTACAAATTCCCGCTTTGCACGGCTTGTGCAAAGTTTTGACCGGGCAGAGTGAAGAACAAGTCACCATAACCGATGAGGTGACCGTCATCAAGAGTACCTGCCAACGGCATATTGCTGTTAATGGCTACGATGACGCTGGTAGCAGTTTGCTTGATAGCTATACCTGAGAAATCAAAAGGATTTGTTTGGCCTGGAGCAGAGCCTATTCCGTAGCGGCCATTTGCTCCATCTGTGTTTGAATCGATCGCATACTGCCAGCCGTTAGCATCGGTGGGGTTTTTTCCGGTGACAAGACCGATAGAGTCGTTCCAACACTCAAAAGTTTGACTAAATGAAGTTCCCGGTGCTAAGTCGAAGGCATGGGCTGCTTGTCCGGTAGCGGATAGGACACCGATAGCTGTAGCTGCAATCTTGAATAAATTGGATAGTTTAGAACTTTTCATTGCTTCGCCCCTTTGCTTTTGTTTTATTTGAGTTATGTCAATAGATTAGCCATTAAATCATGAAGAAAAAAGAGGAGAAGCTAGCTTTATTTATAAAGATACGATCGAATTTTAGAGTTGTAATATTGTAAGATTATGCGTATATTTGCAGGTTAATAAGTAAGTGATCGAAACTTAGCCATAATTTCCATAGTCTAAATTGTCTGCCTAAAAGAGTCAAAGTAAGGAGTTTTTACGGAATCATCAGGTCTGTTATTAATAGTTACCCAGATTAAATACGAAAAATTGTCTTGCCATTACCTCTTCCCTTGCCCGGACTCTGGAAAATTGTCAGTATCGCACTTAAGAGTACGGATGTTATTGCGAACTTTAGGGCGGGCAATGCCCACCCATTACCGCTTTAAATGAAATTGAGGGGGTCTACATCGATCGTCAAGCTGACACCGGCAGGACTGAGCGATCGCACCAAACTCCAATCTGGTAATTCCGGTAGAGTTCCACTGGGAAACTTGAGCAAAATCTGCCATCGATAGCGATTTGCCACTCGCAAGATACTGGCAGGCGCTGGGCCCAGAATTTCGTAACTGTTATTTCTCTCCTCTGAAGGACGCAATTCAGCGGCGACAAGTTCCGCAGTTTCCTCAACTTCGGCAGCATCTATACTACTCAAGCGCAACAAAATTAACCTACCGTAAGGGGGATAATTATTTGTCGCTCGTTGTAGTAATTCCGCTTGGGAAAAAGCATTGTAGTCATGAAGTCGCACCGATCGAATTACAGCGTGTTCGGGAGTGTAAGTTTGCAAAATCACCCGACCGGGATCGTCGCCGCGACCGGCACGACCTGCCACTTGGGTCAAGGTTTGAAATGCTCTCTCGGATGCTCGATAGTCGGCAAAATACAGTAATCCATCTGCCGCCACAATACCCACCAATGTCACCTGGGGTAAATCCAAACCTTTGGTGAGCATTTGCGTTCCCACCAGTAAGTCAGCTTCCCGATTGGCAAACCGCGATAATAAAGTGCGATGCGACCCTTTGGTGCGAGTGGTATCGCTATCGAAACGGATGACGCGCAACTGCGGAAACTGCTTTTTCAATTCCTCTTCGACTCGCTGAGTACCGCTACCGAAAAATTTTAAATAAGGAGAACTGCATTCGGGACAGTGGCGGGGATGAGCGGTAATAAAGTTACAGTAGTGACACCTCAGCAGTTCTGGCGCTCTATCTTCGGTATGGTGATAAGCGAGAGAAACATCGCAGTTGGGACACTCAATTACATACCCGCAACTGCGACAGGAGACAAAAGTGCTGTGTCCGCGCCGATGGATGAAGAGAATTCCCTGTTTGCGTTCTTCCTGCAATTGTTGCAGAGCATCTTGAAGCGATCGACTAAAAATCGATCGATTTCCCTCTCGCAACTCTTGTCGCATATCCACAACTTCCACAGGCGGTAGAGGTCGGGATTGAATTCTCTCCGGTAATGACAAGTAGTAGGATTTTGGATTTTGGATTTTGGATTTTGGATTTTGGATTGCTTCCCGCTCACCTGCTTTGTGTACTTCTACCCAACTTTCCAGAGAGGGAGTAGCGGAACCTAAAATTAAGGGACAATCGATTAATTCTGCACGCCACAGAGCTACAGTACGGGCGTGGTAAGTGGGGGCTGGGCTATCTTGCTTGAAGCTGGAGTCGTGTTCTTCATCTAAGATAATCAGACCGAGTTTGGGCAAAGGGGCGAATACGGCAGAGCGCGTCCCGATGATGATTTGCGGTTCTCCAGTGAGCATTTGCCGCCAGGTATCGTAGCGCTCTCCTTCCGATAAGGCGCTGTGGTAAACGCAAACTCTTTCGCCAAAACGAGCCCGAAATCTGTCAGTTAGCTGAGGTGTGAGGCCGATTTCCGGTACTAGGACGAGGGCGGAGAGTCCGCGTTCTAGGATGGGTGCGATCGCTTGCAAATACACCTCTGTTTTTCCAGATCCGGTGATTCCGTGCAGCAGTACTTCCGCAAATCCATTTAAGTTATTGATTGTCTCTAAAGCAGCTGCTTGCGCTGGAGTGAGAGCTTTGGGTCGATCGTCCGCTACCGCAGGTTCGGATAATTTCCGCAAAACTTCCCTCTCTTGGATGACAACGTAGCTTTTTTGCTCCAATGCTTTGATTGTCGAGGGAGTCGTTTTACACGTTTCCACCAATTCGCTCAGCCACAATTCACCTCCCTGACGCTGCAATACTGCCAAAATTTCCTGTTGACGAGGTGTCAGATCCAGTCCAGTTTCAGAGACAACTAGGGTCACAGCTTGCTTCAACTTCGGTTGAGTGTGTCTGGGCGCTTCTAAATAGCTTTCTACCCAACCGCGTCTCCGTAATTCCCGCAGTCCCCGCGTCGCTCCCCTGACTTGTCGGTTGATGTGTTGCCAGGTGTAGTCTCCCGTTTTCGATGCTTGCAGAAGTTCGAGAATCTGACGGGCAGTGGGACTGAGGAAAATGCCTGCATCTGGGGGAATTGCTTCTGGCTTGAGACGAATGCGACGAGAAGAGCGAGAAAGCAGTCCGGGAGGTAGGGCTACTTTGATCGCTTGCATCAGGGGTGTGTAATAATACTGAGAAAGTCGATTCAGTAAATTCCAGTAGCCAGGAGGAAAAAAACTTTTAGCGACGACATCTTCAACATCGCGAATTTTATCGGATGCCAAATCTGACGGAAGTCGATCGAGCAGACGGATTGCGATCGCGCCTACCTGCTGGGCCCCAAACGGCACACTCAAAATATCTCCAGGATTTACATCCAAATCGGGGGGCAATCTATATGTATATAGCTTCTGTGCAGGAACGTTTTCTCGCTCCTGAGCTTCTGACTGAGTGCCGGGACAATCTACCAATACTTCGATCCACCGAGATGAATGGAAGTTTGTGTCGTAGGGTGCAGCAGGCTCAGCCAATATTGGCTCTGACAAAATCCAACTGGGAGTAGACATACGACGAAATATCTAGCTTTAAAAAGTCCTGGAGTTAAAAACTCCTTTTTGCACCGATGGATGACTGCAAACAGCAAAATCTTTCTCTAGTTTAAGAAATTATGAGTAAAAGTGAGTAAACTGCGACAAGATACTCAGGATATTCGTCATCTGGCGCTAGTAAGCGTCAATTTGTTGTTGACTTGTTTATTTTAGCGGGATATGAAGTTCAAATTTTTGACCGAGACTCAAAAAGTTTCCAGAAAGGATTGTTGAAATATGAAAAACAAAAAAATCACAGGCTATACCCAAGATACCGGGCATTCTGATTAAATCCGCTGCTTTTAGGTAAAAGCATTTCGCGACCCCAACCCACTCTCAAGAGAGGATAGTTTCAGAGAAATCAACCGACAGGAGGAAGAGTTACGAAGGATACTTAATAATCGCTAGATACAGTTCCATCTCAAGCATCATGCCTGTTTTACATCTGTCGGTAGAGAGTAAAGCTTTTAAGTATATGAGATGCTGTGATTACAGTCAAAAATTTTAGCAAAACTTTAAGGATGCTGACTCTATGACTAATGTTATAAACAATAAACTTCCGGCAGAGGACTTTTACTGCCATGCTGCTATAAATAGACACAGAAGCTAAAAAATTAATAAAATTGATGAGCTTGGTAGGTATTTGGTTTTAGGCGAATAACTTTTCCTCGCCAGATCCCCAAAGCACAGGATATTTCAAGATTTTTGTAGCTGGCGAAACAATGAAAAAATTATTTTGGGATACCCTAGAAAGATATCGTTTCTACCCTGACTCGCGATGGCAGTATCAATACGTAAAAAGGCTATCATCCAAGTAATTATATTAACCGAGTAAGGGGAAGTAAAAATACTTAAATTTTTAAAAAAGTTCCGTTTAGCTTGAAACAAAATAACGGGGCAATTTAAGCAGGTGCAATGACGTTTATAGACAAAACAGGGGTTTTCAGGCTGTGACTTTATCAAAACACGAACCAGACCTAGCTATGAATATTTCTGAGTTGGATCCCAAGGAAATTTTGCCATTATCGGGCGATTCCGATTATATAGTCGATCCAAATCTCGAATTGGAGGAAGAAAATTTAGTCGAGGAGGAAGTGCAAGAGGCTGAGTTGGAAGATGGATATTCGGAAGATTTGGTGGAAACTCGCCTAAGCGGATATCGGAAAATGAATTCGGATGATGCTGTGGGAGCGTTTTTTAAGGAAATGGCGCGTTACCCGCTACTGAAACCAAAAGAAGAGGTTGAATTGGCGCGTCGTGTCCAATTTTTGGTAAAAATGGAGGAATTTCAAAAACACTTGAAAGCCGAATGGGGCAGACAGCCGTCAAGTGGAGAACTGGCGGCGGCGGTGGGATTGACGGAACGCCAACTGGAAAATCGCCTTTATCAAGGTAGGGTAGCGAAACGGAAGATGATTCGCTCTAATCTGCGGTTGGTAGTTTCGATCGCCAAGCGATACCTAAACAGGGGGGTACAATTCCTGGATTTGATTCAAGAAGGAGCGATGGGATTGAATCGCGCTACAGAAAAGTTCGATCCCGACAAAGGTTATAAGTTTTCTACATACGCCTATTGGTGGATTCGCCAAGCAATCACAAGAGCGATCGCGAATGATGCGCGAACAGTGCGCTTGCCAATTCATATTGTCGAAAAATTGAATAAACTTAAAAAAGTCCAGCGAGATCTCAAGCAAAAGCTGCACCGCAATCCTACGGAAGTGGAGATGGCAGAGGCGTTAGAAATTTCACCGGAACACCTGCGTCAATTGCAGCAGTTGCGTAGGCGATCGCTTTCGCTCAACCATAGAGTGGGTAGGGAAGAAGATACAGAACTGGTAGATCTGCTGGAAGATAGCGATAGTATGTCTCCCGAAGAAATGATGAGCGACGCGATGATGCGTCAGGAAATTTGGGAAGTCTTGGGCGACGTACTTACCCCAAGAGAAAAAGATGTCATTTCTTTACGGTACGGTCTAACGACAAGCGAACCCTGTACCTTAGAAGAAGTCGGTAGTTTGTACAATCTCTCTCGCGAAAGAGTGCGTCAAATTCAAAGTAAAGCAATGCGAAAATTGCGGCGTCCCCAAATTGCCCAAAAATTGAAAAGTTGGCTGAAGTGATGGGATAATAGTTAGTTGTCAGTTGTCAGTAGTTAGTAGTTAGTAGTTAGCTGTGATTTGACATTTGTTACGAAGAACAATGAACGATGAACTTTTGACTGCTGACAACTGACTGCCGATCGCGACTAAAAAATGCCTAAAATTAAAGAAAAAAAAAAATACCTTAGCGAAATATACGGCTTTGAATTTCCTGACAGCTTTTTTAGCTTCTGGGAATTTACTCAAGAACTACCTGAAGATGCGATCGGTGGATTGTGTTCTACTCTATCGATATCGCTGGCACAGGTATTTGATATTTTTCAAGATGATTTCGATCCAGATAATTTTAACCCGATCGAGGATTCCAGGTATTACTATGACCCGCCGGAATTTTTTACAATGCTGCGCGGACACACAGACGGATTGCACTGGGGATACTACATTGATGAACCTAACAATCCTGTATTTCAAGTAGCTTATTACTATGCCAGAGATGCTTTTGAAATAAATGTTAGCGGCAATAATTTATTTGAAACAGTTAGGTATCATTTAGAGCAATTTTACGATGGTACTTTAGAAGAATTTGCTAATTATTCAGATTACCGAGAAGAAAACGAAGCTGGGCTAAAAAAACTGGATGAAATCAGGGAAATTTTACGGCGATACGATACAGCAGACAGACCCGAAATGGGTGCAGCCTATACAGAAAAATATTATGTGCAACGCGCCATCATTGCCAAGACGAGAGATTATATGGGTATTGTCGTACCCGTTCATTTATATAGACCTTTGGGTGGAGAAGATAAATTCCAAATTTGGAATTACAAACCCTCGGAATGGGAAGTAGCAGAATACAGAAAAGAAGCTCTCCAAGCGTTGCAGGAAGGATATCCGGGGACAGCACTCAAACTCGGTAAAGATCTGTGGATTTATCATGAATTTTCGGATATTACTTGCGAGTTGCTCGATTTGGCTTATGAAGCGCTTGGCAGAAATACACTGCGTAAAATGCTCGATTTCCGGCGCAATCGCAGCGCCAGTCAGGTGAAAGCTTTTCAAGAGGCGCTTCAAAATCCGCAAGAAACTAAATACTTATCATTGTATAGCGATCGCATCGATACCTTACCGCCAGAAATTGGCGAACTTACTCAATTAGAAAGTGTAAATCTTAATTATAATAACCTGAAGGCTTTGCCAGAAGAGTTCGGTCGGCTGTCTAATTTGCAAGAGTTGTATTTAGTAGGAAATTATTTCGATCGTATCCCAGATGCGATCTGCAATCTGACTCAACTTCGCACGTTAGATCTGCGGGAGAATCCCTTGGCAGAAATATGCGATCGCATTGGCGAACTAACTTTACTGGAAGAACTATGTTTAGGGAATGAAAACTTAAGAAATTTTCCGGTTTCGCTTTGCCGTTTAACCAGCTTGAAAAAATTGTACATCACTGCCAGCAATATTGCCGAACTTCCCCCTGAAATCGGTCAACTTTCTGCATTGGAAGAGTTATTACTGGCAACTGATACTGGGCTTGACACCGTAACATCTAGTTTCAAAAATTTACGAAATCTCAAACGAGTTACTTACAAATATTACCAAGCCGATCATCACAACTACGAAGAACCTGTAAGTTTGCCATCGGCTTTTTGCGAGTTACCGAACTTGGAGTATTTGGAATTTGATACTAACAGAAACATAGTCATACCGCCGGATATCGCCAAGCTAGCGAATTCTCTGCAATCTCTAAAAATAGGATGTTACACATGGCAAGAACTTTCGCCTGGAATAATGCAATTAAAAAATTTGAAATATTTAACAGTTAGTTGCGCGAGTATTACAAAAATACCAGCAAATATATGTCAACTTTCTCAATTAGAAAATCTCAATCTGTACGGAAACCGTATTCGCCACATACCCAAAACGCTAGGACAAATGAAAAACCTGAAAAGTTTGAACCTATCTCGTAATTGTCTGTCAGCATCTGAAACGGCAAAATTAGCTCAATTGTTACCAAATACAGAGATTGATTGTAGTTATCAAAATAAGTACACCTAGTTCGCTAAAATGAATGACAATTATTTAAGGTTTAAAAGCGCTCGATGATTTCTGAATTAATAGTGCGATCGGCTACGCCAGCAGATGTCCCAACTCTGTTTCATCTAATTAAAGCGCTTGCGGAATACGAAAAGCTATCTCACGCCGTTGTGGGTAATATCGAATCTCTGGAATCCCATTTATTTGGTGAGCGACCTTACGTAGAAGCTATTCTGGCAGAGTTAGGTGGAGAAAATGTTGGCTTTGCCCTGTTTTTTCATAACTATTCCACATTTTTAACGAAACCGGGGATTTATTTGGAAGATTTATTCGTTTTACCGGAATATCGGGGACGCGGTATCGGTAAGGCGTTGCTTACCCATGTTGCTAAGTTAGCAGTTTCTCGCGGTTGCGGAAGGATGGAGTGGGCTGTTTTGGATTGGAACGAACCTGCGATCGCATTTTATCAGCTTATGGGTGCTGCTGTCCTACCAGACTGGCGCATTTGTCGCGTTACAGGCGATTCTCTCACCAATTTAGCAGCAAAAGGAGCGACTTAACTGGTCAGCAATTCATCAATAATAGTATTTTGAGCTTGCTTTTGAAAGTCGAGGAGGAAAGTTTCATGATTATTTGGGTGAACGAACAAATCGATCCCTCCGGTCTGATTTATTCTTGTATTGCTACTTGTGATGAGCAACAAGCAAAAGATTGCCACGAATCTTTCGAGAATAATTTAACAGAAATTCAGAAATCGGAAGGTTGGGTCGCTCGCTTGCGGACAGTTAATTCTTGGGATGAAGTACCAGTAAGTGCCTTAAAACTGAGTTAAAAGTAGGGTGGGCAATGCCCACCTTATTATATGCTAAGGGGAACTATCAAAAAAATTTTCCAAATTAGAGCTTCCGTCATTTCAAGGCGGAGCTAATCCAAAATCCAAAATCCAAAATCGCGTGACCTACGACAACACCTGCAAATACATCGCCTCTCAAAACCCAGCCAGTTTCGTGCGTTGGTTACTACCTTTTGAGGAATTCACAACCGTAGAAATCCTCAAAACCGAATTACCAGCCGAACCAATCAGAGCCGATTCCTTAATCTTACTGCGGTTAGGTAACACCATTTTGCACCTTGAGTTTGAAAGACTACCCTATTCAGAACCACCAATTCCAGAGCGGATGCTCAAATATTGGCTTCGCCTTTATGAAAAATATAGGTGTAGAATAGAACAAGTAGTAATTTTCTTGAAACGAATTGACTCACCCCAGGTTTTGACAGACCGATTTCAAGTAGGAAACACGGTACATTCCTATCGAGTAATTCGGTTATGGGAAGAAGACCCCGCACCTTTTTTAGCAGAACCCGCCTTGCTACCCCTAGCACCTCTAACTCGCAGCGACTCACCGAGAGCATTGTTAGAGGAAGTAGCCGGAAGGATAGAATTAATAGAAGACCCCGCACAGCGAAGAGAAATATTAGCTTGTACCGCAGTAATGGCGGGTTTACTGCACAAACCAAATTTGATTCGTCAGTTATTTCGGGAGGATAATATGCAAGAATCTTTGTTTTATCAAGAAATTGTGGAAAAAGGAGAGCAAAGAGGTTTGCAGCGAGGTTTGCAACAAGGTTTGCAACAAGGTTTGCAACAAGGCTTGCAGCAAGGTTTGCAACAAGGTATAGAACAAGGACAAAAACAGCAGGCATTCTTACAAACTCTGCGCCAGTTGATGCGGCGGGTGGGAGAAATCGCACCTACCACGGAAGAAAGACTCCGTGCTTTATCGCTTTTTCAGTTGGAGAGCTTGGCGGAAGCATTGTTGGATTTTTCATCACCAGCAGATTTAATTGCTTGGTTAGATAATCTGAATTAGGCAAAATGTTAGGGAATAAACACCCCTTTTGATAATTTATATGGGGTGTTACCCTTTCATTTATTTCGGGAAGATATATGGAAGAATCTTCGTTTTACCAAGAAATTTTTGAAAAAGGCGTACAGCGAGGTTTCCAGCGAGGTTTCCAGCAAGGTTTGCAACAAGCTTTACAACGCGAAACGTCAATAATTTTGCGCCTAGTTCGGCGGCGGGTAGGAGAACTCGAACCTACCACGGAAGAAAGAATTCGCGCTTTATCAATTACTCAGTGGGAGGACTTAGCAGAAGCATTGTTGGATTTTTCATCGCCAGCAGATTTAACTGCTTGGTTGGATAATGTGAACTAGGTAAAATGTTAGGGAATAAACACCCCTTTAGCTCGATTTATATGGGGTGTTACCTTGACTTTAAGTTGGATAATTTGCACTAGGTTTGGGGAGATATAGATAGAGGTAATTGCGTGTCGAGTTCTGGAGTAGTTGGAAATGGGATTGCATCTGAATTTGGAGATTTAACTGGACTAACTCGCCAAGAAGTAAATAACTTTTTACACGGATTTGGTGCAAAGGTCAAAATTAGTGAAGGTGGTTATGTTGAATATAAATTTCCAGATAATTCAAAAATAATTATCCGTCCTGATGGCGAAGTTGTACGGATACCAGCACCGAGATATGATTCAGATGGCAAAAATATTAACAAAGGGCTACGCTTGGGTAAAGATGGCAGTTTGTTGCCAACTCGCGATCGATTTGGCAATCCTATTGTTAATACGCATAACACTGGAGAAAGAGTGAGTGATTAGTATGGCTGATGATTATAATTTGCTAGGTTTGGGTGGACTTACATCTCTGGTAACAAATGTGAACATTTCTCACTGGGGTACTGAGGTGTTAGTGGAATGCTTGTACGATCCAACAGGCGATCGCTTACCTTATTCGCTAGTATTTAAAGATTGTCGAGCAATCAAGTGGAATGTTCACGATGAAGAGGAAGTAGAGGCAGAATTAGCAGATTTGATTGGTATTCATTTGGGTGAAGCAGCACACCTAAAACCTGCTTTGATTCATACAGATATTTTTGAAATCTCGATTGTTTACGGTAGTTTTAGTATGCAGAAAGAAAAGAAGGCGATCGCACAAGCTACAGCAACTTAGTTTGGTGGCGATGGGAGAAGTGCGATCGCTCTTTTTTGCACTGCTTTTTTCAGTTGTTTTTATGTTATCACTTTTAGGTATTGGCGTGAATTCAAGATTTATTGCGATCGTATTCCAACCAAATCTCAAATTCAGTCCTTATGGCAATACTCTTAGTGACTTCATCACTGTAAGCAGTTTTTATAGACTCGCTTAGTTTAGCTGTATTGCGTATGAGTTGAATAGCCGGGTTGTTGTTATATTTTTGAATTTGACTATTGCTAGTTTTCAATAAGTCGTTATTTGGTGTCCCATAATCATTGGTCATACATTAACTCCGATAATTTTTGCTGAACAGCTTTTAAATTTTCAACAGCGTCAATTAGAAAATTCGCTAAGTCTTTTGTTCATTGCTTCCAGCATTTTACGCTTGCCCTCTTGCTTAACTTCTTGAGGGTAATTACTATTCATAATTTCATCAATCTTTGGCCCAAAAGCACGCATAACTGCGTTCATTCTTTCCACTTCTCCTTGAACTTGGATTTCGTACAATTCAGTGTGTATGGCTTCTGCCAGAAGTTGGTAAGTCAATCTAATTTCACGAAATCCACTTCCCAAAACAATAACTATTGCTGTTACTGGGGTGGCTAGGGCGCGACCAATGAAACCAAGAACTATATCTCGTTCAACCTCACTAGGTACTACTATAATGCCATTTTGATCCTTAAAATAAACAGGAACATTTTTCCCTGCTATACTAATCTTTACTGAATCTTGCTTATCCATACTAAATTTAAGCTCCTCTAATGACTATCTTTATTTTACATCTATAAAACTGATTAAAATACAAATCAAAATTACCCAAACTATAACAGGTAGTAATAAATGCCATTGAATTAATACTGTGATTATACCTGATATAGTAACAGCAGATCTTACAGCTAGAATAGTTTCCTTTGGATTTGCATAACCATGTTTCATTTTGATTTGTGCCTTAGCAGTCTGCAAAGGTAAGTTGGGTAATATCGGTGTATTTTTAGGTAGGTTTTTGTGTAGGAAAGATGCAACCCATGTTATAATTTTTTGAGCAGGCCAAACTAAAACTATCAGCCAAATAAAAGCAAATAAGAAATCCATCATAATTTATTGAATTAGTTTCTATTAAATCTCGCTATCATACGTTTTAAAAATTTTAATATAGGACTTTTTTTCCATTTAAACAAACTTATCAAAACTTTCAATATAGGACTTTTTTCCCATTTGAATAAGCCAATCAAAAAATTCCCGCTTATTTTACTGAAGGTTTTATTGTTAAGAAATTTTAACTTTTCCTCGCTGACACTAGATACTTTTCTTTGGTTTATGTCATAAATTTTCTTTTCAACTGCATTTTTATATCTATCAAATAAACTGTAGATGTAAATTTCGGTTACTTCCTCAGAATAATTTCTTTGTGAACTTAAAGCATCCACAACACTCTGACCTGTAATTTTAGCGTCTATAACAATTTCTTTTAACTGTGCCTGTGAAAGTAAACCTTCAGCAAATAGTTTCTCAAGTCGTGCTTGAACCTGTACTTGGTACTCATTTAAATCCCGTCTGATTCGGGCTGCCAAGTCTTCCATACTTTTTTGCATAATGTTCAAGAGTACGTAAAAACTGCTTTTGATACACCATAGCGACTCAGTATCAACTTTGACAGTGAGAAAAAGTAATAAAAAAGTAATAAAAAAGTAATAATAACTGAACGATTGCAGTATAGTATAATGCCGGATGGGTATCCTAACTCTAAGACGTTCCGCTATGCCCTGCACAAATCTTAACAATATACTACTGAGGGGCTCTGACAAATGACCGCTGACGAAGCACTAGAGATTGTTGAAACTGCCTTAGACTACCAACACTTAAACAAAGTTCAAGAGCTAGTGTTTCGTCAATCGTGGGAAGGACAGTCTTATGTAGAAATTGCTAAAAGCACAGGATATGAACCTGATTATATCAAAGATGCTGGTGCTAAACTTTGGAAATTACTATCAAAGGTATTAGGGGAGAAGGTTAAAAAAGATAATATTAAATCAGTATTGAAACGATATTTACGGCGAAATCAAGTTAATTTGCATCGAACTCAGGTGATTGGAGTAAACTTCAGCGGCGGAACTTTAACTGAAGCAAATTTAAGTGGAGTAACCCTATTTGCAAGCTTAGGTAAGGCAGACTTGTGTCAAGCAGATGTACACAAAACAATAATACCTGATGATAACACTAAATCTGACAAAGAAGAACATAACCAAGAAATCCAATCTAACTCACCAGAAAAAATCTATTACTGGAACAATTTATCCCTTCGTTCCCCCGAACAAGTTAAAATAGCAGAAGCGCTCGATCGCGCTAACGTCATCTTTATTACTAACACCAAAGTTCGGCTGACAAGTACTAAAGGGAAAGAAAACAAAGAAGCTGATTTTCTAATTTTTTACCAAGGTAAATCGGGTATTCTGGTAATCACTCGCACACTATCCCAGCAAGATGGAGGGGGTTTTCGGGAGTGCGATCGCATTTTCCAATCTCACGGTATTTCCATTATCCAATATTACGATGCTATCAGATGCAGGGAATCACCCGATCGAGTTGTACAGGAATTTTTGGAAATATTGGTTGATACAGCAATTTAGCTATCTGATTCGCTCGAAAATAGATTATCAAGATCGCGATAGCCATACAAGACTTTTTGGAAATGTTACAGCGCTTTGCGCTGTTATGAGGTACAGTAGCAATTAGTAAACCAATTTATTACAAATCGCTACAGAATATTTAGTGTACCTCACTACAGCGCAAAGCGCTGTAAGTAAGACCAAACCCAGAAACCCGGTTTCTTCAAGAAACCGGGTTTCTTTCCTACAGTTTCTTCAAGAAATCGGCTTTCTTTCCTACAGTTTCTTCAAGAAACCGGTTTTTTTTCCTACACTAAATTAACTGAACCCATTTCGCTACAGATGGCACTCCACTGCGCTCGGTAATAAACAACATATACCAACCCGGTGGTGCTAAATTCGGTTCACTGGTAACGCTAACTTTCAGTGTTGCAGCATCGTTGAGATTAAATTCTAAATCAACCAGTCTTTGTCCGGCATTGAAAGAATGGGTAGTTGCACCGGGATTAATTAAACTTACCCATTTAATCTGTTCGGCTTGCGGTGTTTTTATTTCAATGTTTTCGCCATAAATTATTTTTTGAGGTACGCTTTCAATCAGGGGTCGCCCTCCTTTAAATAGGTAAGGGGGATAATACATTTCCAAGCGCAGTTCATCATCAGTTCGTACTGGATTTGACCCGGCTGTAATCACTCTGCCATCAGGTAAAAGCAGTGCGATCGAATGATATAATCGCTGCACTCTTCCCATCGCACTTAAAGTCCAAGTATTCGCAACAGGATCGTAAATTTCTGCTTCTAAAGTAGCTTGTTCTCGCGATTCATCTACGCGACTGCCACCGCAGACCAAAACAGTGCGATCGGGCAACAATACAGCATTCAAGTGCATCCGAGGAAAAGTCAGAGGCGCTGCTGCTTGATAAGTTGGATTCGCCACAGTCAAATTGGCAATATTTACCCGATTATTTGCTTCCAAAGTATGATGCCCCGTACCATCAAAAGCACCACCACCCATCAGCATTACCCGTTGTTCTTGTGCGGGCGGTAACATCACGCTGGCAGCTTGATTGCGGTGATCTTTTTCTTCGTGATCGATTAAACCAGGCACTTCTACTTCTGTGATAGGTTGTGCCGGATTCGTTGGTAAAGTTAACAACCGTGGTGTCACGCCATTATTAACGCCATATTGACCGCCAGAATAAAAAATCCTGCCATCGCGTAGTAGGAAAAGGTGTGCGTACATCGGCAAAGCACTGGTATTTTTAAAGGCAGTCCAACTATTCGTTTTTGGTGAATAAATTTCTGGCACTACATTCAGCTTGCCATCTTCCCCTTGTCCGGAAACAGCCAAAACTCGACCGTCGCCCAGCGTTACCAAAGTTGGATACCAACGACCGCCTTGCATTTGCGGTACGGGTTTCCATTTCTCAGCAAAGATATCAAAAATATAAGCATCTCTCAAACCAAAAAATGGATGTCCGAAGTCATATTCTTTCGTCCCACCTGCCACCAAAAGGGAACCATCTGCCAGAAAAGAATGACCGGCACAAAACAAGTCTGCCGGAGTTGGGGGAGTAAAAAAAGTACCCTTTTCATAATCCCAGACAACACTGCTAAAATTAGCTTTAGCATTGGCAGGATTGTTACCGGAACCCGCAAAGAACAATACTTTATTAGTAGGCAAAACGGTGGCGTGAACTGCCAGAACTTGCGAGTTGTAAGGTAACAATCGCCAAATGCCTTTGCTTGCAGCTTTGTCCAAGTCAATATTCAAATCTAGAACTTGGTAATATCCTTGATTTAATTGTGGCGGATTATCGATTAGGAATACAATTAATTCAGGTTTTCCCTTACCTTTTAGGTCTGCAACTGCAATTCCTGCACCCTGATTTTCCCAATAAGGTAATTTAATTGGCGTCCAAGGACTCCAACCATCGGTAACATTACCAGCAGCGTCAAGATTCCAACCGATTTGATAAAATCCCTGATTAACACCGGGCGGATTATCGATTTGAAATACGATTAATTCCGGTCGTCCATTGCCGTCGAGGTCTGCAACTGCAATCCCTACGCCTTGATTTTCCCAAGAAAACCAATCAACTGCAATCCAATCACTCCATCCGCCTGTAACAATGCCATTTTTATCTAGCTTTTTACCAATGCGATAAAGTCCCCGGTTTTTCTGAGGAGGATTGTCAATTTGGAAGACAATTAATTCTGGTCTTCCGTCGTTATCTAAGTCTGCAACTGCGATACTGGCATCTTGATTTTCCCAGGATTCCCAACCGGGAATTTCTATCCAATTACTCCATCCACCCGTGACAATGCCATTTTTATCCAGCTTTTTACCAATGCGATAAAGTCCTCGATTCGCACCGGGCGGATTATCAACTTGAAAAACGATTAATTCCGGTTGTCCGTCGTTATCCAGGTCTGCAACTGCAATACCCGCGCCTTGATTTTCCCAAGCACCCCAATCGGGAATTTCTATCCAGTCACTCCATCCGCCTGTGACGATGCCGTTTTCATCGAGTTTCCGTCCAATCCGATAAAAACCTCGATTTGCACCGGGAGGATTGTCGATTTGCAAGATAATTAAATCGGGTCTTCCATCATTATCTATATCTACTACTGCGATATCTGCACCTTGGTTTTCCCAGGAGAACCAATTTGGGATTGGTAATAATTCGGTTGCCATGATTTTGTGAATATTTGCACTCACTTAAATAAGCTAAATATAACACTTTTGTTTACTAATATTCGTAGCCGAAGTTACCAATTTTTATAAACAAATAAGCTCGCGCATTGAAGGCGATAGACACAGGTAATTTTGTGCGAAAACTAATCATTTGGCACACTAAGTACAGAAGAGCCCTAATTACCCAGTATTCAAAACCAAATTACTGGCTATGTTTGGGCAATCGCAATTTTTTAGAAGTAATAGGACTTAAAACTTGGTTAAGAACGCGCAGTTGTTCGGCAGTACCCATACAAATCATCGCATCCCCCGGCAATAAAAGGGTTTCCCCAGTTGGCCCACCGATGAGGGTGCCATCGACGCGACGAATGGCGAGAACTAAAGCACCTGATTGCGATCGCAATCTCGCCTCCCTTAAACTCTGTCCCACGACCGGACAAACATTGGCATCGAGGCGAAATTCCTCCATATAAAAAGATCTGTCGCTACCGGTTAAAATGCCATCGACAAAATCCATTACTTGCGGTCTGAGTGCGGCAGCTGCCATGCGTTTACCGCCAGTAATATAAGGAGAAACTACCGCATCTGCACCGCCGCGCTGCAATTTTGTCACCGCTTCTTCCGTACTCGCACGTGCGATCGTTCTGACATTGGGATTAAGCGTTTTTGCCGAAAGAACTGTATAGAGATTTTCTGCATCGGAAGGAAGCGCCGCCACCAAACAAATTGCCCGTTCGATCCCGACTCTCACTAGAGTTTCATCCAGTGTGGCATCCCCTTGTATAGCAATGTAACCCATCTGCTGAGCCGCTTGCACGGATTGCGAATTGGAGTCAATTGTCACAAAAGGAATGCCTTCTGCCTCAAATTCTGAGGCAATCTGACGTCCGGTGCGTCCATATCCACAAATAATGTAGTGTTCTGTAAGGGATTCCACTAAACGCCGTTGTTGTTGTAGTCGTCTTCCTTCTTGAAAGTAACCTTGAATTAAAGCTTCTGTAAAGCGATTAACAATATAACCGATGCTAATCACACCCATCCCAATCAAAACGATCGTAAACAATCGTCCTCGATCGCCTAAAGGATTGATTTCGCCAAAGCCAACGGTAGCCAGGGTACTCACGGTCATGTAAGCCGAATCTAACCACCGCCACCCCTCAACAAAACGATACCATAATGTACCGCACAGAAACACAAGAGCGAGGGCGATCGCACCGACAATCAATTCTTGGCGAAGGCGTCGATACTTGCGCTCAATATCTGATTGAGAATCGAATGAAGGGCGTTGGCTCACGTAAGTAGCAGCTTTTTCTAAAGAGTTTGATAATACACAAAGGCAGCATAACAGATACTTAATTCAATCTAATAGTAAAGGAGATCGGGAATGTATGTATTAATTGGTGGAGCCGGACTGATCGGCATAAATTTGGCTCAAAGGTTAGTAGAACTGGGACACACGGTTGCCATAATTGATATAGATCCTAATGCTTGTCGCTACGCTCGCGAACAAGTGGGAGCAATGGCTTTTGAAGGTAGTGCCGTAAACACAGAAGTTCTTTTGGAAGCGGGAATTCGCAAAGCAGATTCTCTTGCTGCCGTATTGCGGAACGATGCCTTAAACTTGGCAATGGTTACGCTTGCCAAACACTACGGTGTTTCCCACATTATCAGCCGGATGCGCCACCGCGATTTTGAACAACCTTTGCGCTTAGCTGGGGCGCATCATGTTATCAGTACGATCGACTTAGCCGTTTCTACAATGGTGAATGCGATCGAATATCCCGAAGTCGAATCCATGATGCACTTCGAGCAAGGTCAAATCGAGGTTTTAAAGCTATCGATTCCACAAAAGTGCAACGTTGTCGGACGCAGTGTGGCTGAAATCGCTCAAGATACTCGTTTTCCTACAGGTTCTCTAATTATTGGTTATCAAGCACACCCGCATATGGATTTAGCAATTCCCAACGGCAGTACTGTGCTAGAATCTGGTTCAACCGTTTTGGTTGTCACCAAGCCAGGTTCGTTACATCAAATGATCGATTTTATGGAAGGTTGCCGTTAATCGTCTTCCAGTTTCAACAGTTGCTCGTCAATAGTTTGTATCCTACTTTGCACGATTTCTTCTGAAAGAATTCGTTTCCGCAATGCTTCGTTTAAAGCACCTTTTTCTGCCAATAACAAGCGCCGACGAATGGCATCGAATTTGATGAGATCCTTATTAGTAGCAGCCAACTCCTCCGGACGGCGATTGTATAAATCTCGCAGTGCCTTTTCTGCGGCTGCTACTTTTACTTGATAACTCGATCGCATTTCTTCATACACAGATTTTGGTAACACTCCCGCCTTCAATAAACTATCCAATTCATCTTGTGCTGCCTTCGCAGTCATGAGTTGAGCTTGCAATTCCTCAGTTTGCTGACGAAACTCGGAAAATCGAACTAATTGCAACCTTCGCACCAGCCAAGGCAAACTCAAACCTTGCCCTACCAAAGATAAAAGCACGCTACCGAATACTAAGGCAATTAAAGATTCTCTTCCTGGAATTGTAGAAGGCAAACTGAAGGCAAGCGCCATTGAAAGAGAACCTTTAATATTGCCCAAAAATAGAACGTGTTGCCAGCGCAGAGGAACGGGGCGATCGAACAAATGCACCCCAGCTAACAAGGGATAAACCGATACAAATCTCCCCACTTGGTAAGCCAAAATAGCGAGCAAAACTCCTGGCAAAGTTTGCCAAAGAGTAATCAAATCTATTTCTATACCAATAAGCAGAAAAATAAATGTATTGACACCAAAACCCGCATATTCCCAAAAGCTGAATAAAGTGATGCGACTGGAAGCGGAAACACTACCGGAAAGTCCGAAGTTTCCCACAATTAATCCGGCTACAACTACTGCCACAACACCGGATACGCCCACAACTTGTCCGATCTGAAAAGTTCCTAGCGCTACCGCAACTGTTAGTAAGATACTGCTGAGGGGATCGTCCAAACGTACAAATAAACCTACACTCAAATAACCCAAAGCTAATCCGACAAGACTGCCGCCGACAATTACCACAAATAAATCTTGTAGTCCCTCCAGAAAAGTTATCGATCCGGTTGAATGGACTTTCAAAATTAAACTGAAAAGAACGAGGGCTACACCATCGTTAAATAAACTTTCTCCTTCTACAATTGTGGATAGTCTGGAAGGTACGGATACTTCTTTAAAAACGGCAATTACCGACACCGTATCGGTAATGGCGAGGATCGTCCCTATCAGTAGCGCCGGTATCCAACCCAACCCCAGCCCCAGTTTTAACAATAGGGAAGTAACTCCAGCTGCGATCGCCACACCTGGCCCAGCTAAGAGGAGGATCGGTTTAATGGTGCTTCGCAGGCGGCTGATATCAGTGTTTATTGCCGACTCAAACAGCAAAATCGGTAAAAATAGATTCAAAATCAGCGAAGAATCCAATCCGACGCGACGTGGTAAGAACTCCGCGATTGCCAAACCTGCGAGAACCAAACCCGTGACATAGGGCAAACGAAACTGCCGAGATAGCAGCGCCACACCTGTGGCAACTAGCAGAAGAACGATCAGAACAATGACTAACTCTGCAAACCTTCCTTGATGTCCTTGGCCTGTAGAGTTTAAACTTGCTAGGATAAAGTGTTGCGGAAAGTACGATAATACTACTTTCTCTGAGAATACAATACCGTACATAAGGTTTAGGTTATTGAGATAAGCTGCTGTATTGAAATAGCAGTCCTACATTAATCTGCCTTAAAATTCCGTACCACAGCTTTTCAACAAAGCTCGAATATTAAGGATTGAGTCAGTGAGCATAGAAACTCTCGTTGAAAATCCCCACATACCCGCAGAATCAGCACCTGTACTGTCTGCCCCGTTTGACCGAGCCAGTTTTGATGACTGCGTGATGACAACTTACGGGCGATTCCCCCTAGCGCTGGAGAAGGGAGAAGGTTGTCGCGTTTGGGATACCGAAGGGCGCGAATATCTGGACTTTGTGGCGGGAATTGCCACTTGCACTTTGGGACACGCCCACCCAGCTTTAGTGGAAACGGTAACTCGTCAAATCCAGACGCTGCACCACGTTTCCAATCTGTACTATATTCCCGTACAGGGTCAGCTGGCGCAATGGCTAGTGGAACATTCCTGTGCCGATCGCGTATTTTTCTGCAACTCTGGGGCAGAAGCAAATGAAGGGGCGATCAAATTGGCTCGCAAATACGCCCATACGGTCTTAAAAATCACCAATCCGGTAATTTTGACGGCGCACGCCAGTTTCCACGGACGCACGTTGGCGACGATTACAGCCACGGGTCAGCCGAAGTACCAAAAGAACTTCGATCCGTTGATGCCGGGATTTCACTATGTACCTTATAACGATATTGAAGGGCTCAAGAATGCGATCGTCGATATCGATACAGGCGATCGCAGGGTTTGTGCTATTCTCCTGGAAGCATTACAGGGAGAAGGCGGCGTCCGTCCCGGAGATGTGGAATACTTCCAGCAGGTACGCGAAATTTGCGATGAAAACGGCATTTTGCTGATTCTCGACGAAGTGCAAGTAGGTATGGGTCGCAGTGGCAAGTTCTGGGGATACGAAAATTTAGGGATCGAACCTGATATTTTCACCAGCGCCAAAGGATTAGGTGGCGGTATTCCGATCGGTGCTACTTTGTGTAAGCAATTCTGCGCTGTTTTCCAACCTGGGGATCACGCCAGCACCTACGGTGGCAATCCTTTTGCCTGTGCGGCTGCCCTTACTGTTTGTCAAACTTTAGAAAGGGAGAATATTCTCCAAAATGTGCAGGATAGGGGCGAACAATTGCGGACTGGATTGAGAGCGATCGCCTCTAAGTATCCTAACCATATTGTCGAAGTGCGCGGTTGGGGTTTAATTAACGGTATGGAGCTGAAAGCAGATATCGAACTAACTTCAGCTGATGTAGTAAAAGCTGCAATGGCTGAAGGTTTATTGCTCGTTCCCGCCGGCCCTAAAGTCCTCAGATTTGTACCACCTTTGATCGTCTCCGCTGCGGAAGTCGATCGAGCTTTACAAGCAGTAGAAAAAGCTTTGGCTGCTCTAGTATAAGTCAGTTGACCTCTCCCCCAACCCCTTCCCTGCAAAGTCAAAAGTCAAAAGTCAAAAATGAGAGGGAGAGGGAGGAGGGAAAGGGAAAAGGGAAAAGTCGAACTATTAATTCTCTCACTCCCCCGCTCCGGGCAGACACATGAGTCTGCCCCTACCCCCCTGCTCTCCCTCTTCCCTAGACCTAGCTTAGGCTAAAACTCGGCTAATAGTTTTTAATAATTCTTGGGTAGTATAAGGCTTCGCTAAAAACGTTTTAACTCCCAGCTTTTCAACCGATTATACCATTGTGCTGTAACCCAGTCCGCTACAAGCAATAATCTTGACAGAAGAGTTAATTTTTTGTAGTTGGGCAAAGCTTATATCGATCAGTTCAGTTAATGCGTCTTGTTGTTGTTCTGTAAGTAACATTACGAACCTCTTTCCAGTACTGCATTGACAATTTCCAGTACATGAGCAGCAACAAATGGTTTATTGATAAAGGCACGCGCCCCTACTTGCTTAACCGTTTTCTGGGTGAAAGTCTGAAGATCGGCACTGGCTACTATCACCTGCGCTGACCTATCCAAGGAGATTAATTTTTCCAGTACCTCTGTTCCTGTCATACCGGCCATGACCAGATCGAGCGTTACTAAGTCGGGGTGTTCGAGAAAATAAAGCTCGATCGCTGCTATCCCGTCAGATGCCTCAATAATTTGATGTCCCTCTAGTTCTAGTATGGCTTTTAGTATCCGACGGGATAAGCTTGAATCATCCACAATTAGGATTTTAGCCATTACAATACCTCTAAAATTGCTGCGGTCCTTTGATTGCAGCGGCAACAATAACATCAATTACTACTATATTACGGTTAGATTGAGAGAAGTTTACATATTATCTGTGGCAAAAAATGACTTTATTGATAAGGTTGCTCAATCCAGCCAAACCAGATTCCTATTAATTTTGTGTTTTTAAAGAAGTTTTGACTTATTTCAAGTATTTTTGCTTATATTGTATTTTTGTAAATAAAACTTATGTTTGTGTTCATTTAAACTACAGGAGCAAACCTATGCCCTATTTTTTGGATTTTAAATTTTATATTTTGGATTTGTGAAAATATTGCTAACTTAGCAATGAAGAATTTTAAAATATGGCAAATTTATAACCAAAGGATATGATGTGTCTATAAATAGAAGATTGCGGTTTTTTGCGAAAAAGGAGCAATTAGTGCCTTAAAAATCTTCTCACGCAGGAGTTTAAGCAGCCCGATCGAACCATGCAGTTAAGGCTACTGCCAGAGCGTCCGCTGCATCGTCCGGTTTGGGAATATAATCTAAATTTAACTCCCGCGCCACAGACTGCTGCACGTCATACTTATCCGCATTGCCCATGCCGGTAAGCGCCTGTTTTATTTGTGCTGGCGTAAACTCTACTATCGGTAGTTTATGCTGAGCTAAGACTAACATCAGTACACCTCGCGCTTGGGCTACAGCAATCGTATTTCCCATGCGATAAAAAAATAGTTTTTCGATCGCCACCAGATCCGGTTGCCACTGCTGTATTAATGTATGCAAATCTTCATAAATTATGTTGAGTCGTTCTCCGATGTCTAGATCGGATGAAGTTTTTATGACTCCAAAGTCTAGCAGGGTCGCGGGAGTTTGCTCTAGCTTTGGGCAAATAATGGCCCCAAATCCAACTACTGCCAGCCCTGGGTCTAATCCCAAAATTCGCTGCTCCATAAGAAAATCTCACCCAGATATCGCTCTGTGCAACATGAATCTTATGGCATACAAGCTTAGGGTTGATCGATCGCCAATAACTCTGGTAACAAATACCTAGTTGAACATACTGCTTAAGTGGAGATATTAGCTCGATAACCTAAAAACTTCTATTATACACTTGTCTGACGAACCTTTTTGAATACCTCGCCCAAATCATCTATGTCCCTCAGTTTATTCAAACAAGCCCTTCTTGTCCTGTCCCACGAGTCACGAAGTCGCACTCCCCAGCGAGTCAATACATGGTTCAAATGGTTGGCTCCTGGATTGTTGGTGAAACGCTGGTTGCTTTTGAGTGCAGGCGGTGTCTTGCTCACCAGTCTGGGGTTGGCCATCTGGGTAAAGCTAACTCCCATTTATCGCCTCATTCAGCTGATCAACGACATCTTAGAAAAGGTTGCTTCCTTCTTTCCCAGCTATATCAGCGGCCCGCTCGTAGTAGCGTTCGGTATCCTGTTTATTCTGTGGGGACATACTCGCAGTTTCAATGCTATTACGGAAGTTCTCAAACCAGCAGGAGATGAAGAACTGATTGATATGCTGCTAGCCCATCGCCGCCTCAATCGCGGCCCGAAAATTGTGGCGATCGGCGGCGGTACGGGTCTTTCTACTTTGCTGAGAGGTTTAAAAACTTACAGCGCCAATCTTACAGCGGTTGTGACGGTGGCGGATGATGGCGGTTCTTCTGGGCGTTTGCGGCGGGAAATTGGCGTGCTGCCACCAGGGGATATTCGCAATTGTTTGGCGGCGCTAGCAGATGAGGAAAAGTTATTGACGGAGTTGTTTCAATATCGCTTTCGCGCTGGGGATGGTTTGGTCGGTCACAGTTTTGGTAATCTGTTCCTGACGGCGATGAGCGAAGTTACTGGAGATTTGGAACGAGCGATCGCTGCCAGTTCCAAAGTTTTGGCGATCAGAGGACGGGTGCTACCGGCGACGCTTAGCGATGTCCGTTTGTGGGCTGAGTTAGCAGACGGACGCTGCATTGAGGGAGAATCTAAGATTACGGAAGCTAAAGGAAATATTGTCAAAATTGGTTGTATTCCCGCCAATCCTCCCGCTTTGCCGAAAGCTTTGCAGGCAATTCGCGAAGCGGATTACATTATTATTGGCCCAGGTAGCCTCTACACCAGCGTGATTTCTAATTTGTTGGTGCCGGAAATTGCAGAAGCGATCGCAGAACGACAAGTTCCCAGCATCTACGTTTGCAATATCATGACTCAGCCTGGAGAAACTCAAGGATACACCGTTTCCGACCACATCCGAGCCATTGACGAAGCCTGCGGGAAGCGATTGTTTAATGCCGTATTGGTGCAGCGGAAATCACCGTCGGCTAACGCTCTGATTCGCTACGCACAAGAAAATTCTCATCCTGTTTTCCTCGATCGCGAGGCAGTCGAACAGTTGGGGCGTAGAATTGTGTTGGCGAATGTGATGGATGAGGATAAAAATACGGCTTTGGTGCGCCATAATTCTCAGAGGCTAGCGCGGGTGTTGCTGCGCTGGTACAGTCGCGCTCAATCCCAACCAGTTGGCGATTTTAAATTTTAGGTTTTCGATCGAAAATGGTGATAGAACCGCAGGCAATTCGTCTTTCTGATGCTGATGCGACGCGATCGTTGGGTCGCGCTTTGGGTCAGTCTCTACAAGCTGGTAGCGTAATTTTACTGGAAGGAGATTTAGGTGCTGGCAAAACTACTTTAGTTCAAGGTATAGGTGAAGGATTGGGCATACTAGATGCGATCGTCAGCCCTACTTTTACATTGGTGAATGAGTACCCAGAAGGAAGATTGCCTTTGTATCATTTGGATTTATACCGTTTGTCAGCGGCAGAAGTCGATTCTTTGCACCCGGAAACTTTTTGGGAAGGGGTCGAAGTGCCTTTGGGAATTGTGGCGATCGAATGGTCGGAACGATTGCCATACAAGCCGCCTAGCTACCTGCATCTTGCTCTTGCTTATCGGGAAGATGGCAGTCGTCAAGCTAACATTACATCGTTCGGTGAATTTAACTTAAATCTTCTCACATTACCAACCATTAGTTAATTGCTGTTCTAGGGATTAGGTTTGTATTGAAAATTCTTCTGGATCTGTTCCCCAATTTACCCAACAAATTGCTTCTCTTGCAGATTTTAGAGCGGGCGGTACTCGCAAAACGTGGATGTATCCTGTGCTAGGACAAGTCATTTTCAGCAATCGAATTGGTTCAAGATCAGCATCCTCATCAACTTTTAGTAGAGAATATTCCTGCCAAGAATCTATTTCAACCGCGTAAAGTTCTTTGCAGATTCGTGGGTAACCAATCCCTTGAATCAACGCTCGACGAAGCTCTACGTTCTTTTCATCTAACAGCCAATCCGCCTTCCACTGGTTAGGATGAATTTTTCTATATTTGAAAGGCAATCTCACACCACGATAAGCATACACCTGGAAGCCATCAACAAATTCAATGGCAGGGCTTCCTTCTGCATGAAGCTGGTTTGCTGAGTCGAAAGATAAGATTCTAGGGCGATCGCAAACTACGCAAATCTTTTCATAAGGAAAAATCCAACCGCATTCAGAAACTAGCAAATGAAATGCCAACCACATTTTTCCATCGCAAGGTAATTTGAGGATAGAGAAGTTGAAATCAAAATAACTACCATAATAAGTCCATGTTTCAAATGGAATACATTCGCTAAAAAACTGTTTTCGTAATTTTATTGGAATTTGCTCTTTTAGTTGCAGTAAAATTTGATTTCGCCGTTCATTTCCAATTTGATCCCACAACGATCTAAGCTCATCACCTATCACAGACCATACTTGATTTGAAAGTGAACTTAATCCCGGAAATCTCAATTTATGTTTGATGTCTCCCAGCTTGCGTTTCAGCCCTTTTCTTAATTCATGGGTGACTATTTCTAAAGCTGCATAAGGACTCTGGGCAAAAATAATTTCAGGTTCTTCTTCATCAATTACTTCATAAGTTAGTTTGACTGCTTCAGCAGCTTTTTGACGGTCAATTGGTTCGGTAGAAAGCGCGATCGATCTCCATTTCTCCCGATAAAGGGGAATTTGTGCTTCTTGTTCGGGAGTCAGTTTCTCAATCATTCTGGGTCTAGAGGGTTTATGGTGGAAAATGTTTGTATATGTTATGGATAGGTGGGATATGGTGGGTTAAGGCATGGGAAGTTAATTATTGGTTGAAAGTGTTGAAATTATCGCCCGTGCCTAACCCACCCTACAATTAAATAAGTTTTTATAAATAAATTTAATATTCCCCTATATTTACACAATTCGTGGTATTCTTAAATAATGGAAATCTGCTTGCAAAAAATATTACAGGCTAGTTCTTCCTCATCAAAATTAGTATATCACAAAAAAATGTAAGAGTCAAGAGAAATACCTCTTTATTCTCAATCCCGATCCAAAGAGGAAGATTAACCCAAAACTCGCTAACATAACCCCTTTTTTTATTAAAAATCTGTGCAATCGCGACTTCGGTCGTCACATTAACCAAATGTCAAAGCTTTCCCGCGCACATCGGTGTACAGCTTACCTTTTTCGTAAACAACTTGACCGCCGACAATCGTAAAAACTGGCCATCCAGTCAAATTCCATCCCTCAAAAGGACTCCAACCGCATTTAGTTAACAATTCCTCGCGCAAAACAGGGCGATAATTATCCAAATCTACTAATACCAAATCGGCATCGTAACCGGGAGCGATCGCACCTTTTTTAGGAATCTTATACGCCTTCGCCACAGCAGTAGACATCCAGTTAGAAACTTGTGCAACAGTACACCTTCCCTGCATCGCTTGAGTTAGCATAATCGGCAAAGAAGTTTCCACACCAGGCATTCCAGAAGGCGTATTCGGATAACCTTGAGCTTTTTCTTCTAAAGTGTGCGGCGCGTGGTCTGTAGCGATAAAATCAATAACGCCATCGAGTAGCGCTTGCCAAAGAACTTCGTTATCGCGGTGCGATCGCAACGGTGGATTCATCTGCGCTAATGTGCCTATTTTTGCATAAGCATCCGTATTCAGAACCAAATGTTGCGGGGTTACCTCAGCAGTTACCCAACTTGGTTTATCCTGACGCAGCAATTCTGCTTCTTCACCAGTTGACATATGTAAAATATGCAACCGTCGCTGATATTTTTTAGACAAACGCAGCGCCAACTGAGTAGCATTGAGAGCAGCTTGATTATCCTGAATTTGGGAATGAATGGCAGGATCGGTAATACCGGCAAATTCCTGGCGTCGTCGATTAATGCGGTCTTGGTCTTCGGCGTGAACGGTGATGAGTCTTTCCCCTTTAGCAAATATAGCTTCCAGCCACTCTTCGCGATCGACCAACAACGCGCCGTGCATCGATCCCATAAAAATTTTAATACCGCAAGTCGGGTTAGCCTCAAGCAAATCAGGCAAGTTTTCTGCCGTTGCGCCCATAAAAAAGCCATAATTGACTAGGCACTTCTGGGCAGCCCGTCGTAACTTATCATCCAGATTCGCTTGCGTTGTCGTTAGAGGACGAGTATTGGGCATTTCCAAGAACCCTGTCACCCCGCCTTTGGCGCAGGCGCAACTGGCAGTAAACAAATCTTCCTTATGTTCCAGTCCCGGTTCCCGAAAGTGTACTTGGGGGTCAATTACCCCAGGCAACAAGGTCAAACCATCGGCGTCGATTTCCTTATCTCCCGTTTCTTTGGCAGTATCTAGAATTGTGGATGCAACCTCAACAATTTCGTCGCCACAGATTTTTACATCTCCTACCATAAATTCACCACTCGGTAAGAGAATTCTGGCACGACGGATAAATAAGGATGGATGGGAAGACATGGTAAACAAAGTAAGGGGGAGTTTCAGTACAATTATCGCTCGCGATCGCCGCTCTGAAAATAGCGATAAACATATAATGTATGGGGAAAGCCGGATTGCTCTCCAAGCAAACAATTCTCGACTTGCTTAAATTCGATCGAAGAAGTTGAGAGTGGCATCTTTGCTAATTATGCCAAAGTAGATTGTGGCAATACAGTTTAACCTTTTCTCCTCAACCACTTGACTAATTTGGTAATCTATATTATATCCAGTGATTAAATGCCTATGACTCGCGTGCAGGATCAAGCTTCTGATAAAAATCCGCAATCAACATCCGAAAATCCTTTGTTGGAAGGAGTCAAAACCATTGGCTTAAGCGTCATATTGGCTTTGGGGATTCGGACTTTCGTCGCGGAAGCTCGTTACATTCCCTCTGGGTCAATGCTGCCAACCCTACAAATCAACGATCGCTTAATAGTCGATAAGTTAAGTTACCACTTCCAAACTCCGCAGCGGGGAGATATTGTGGTATTTTCACCCACAGACACGCTCAAGCAACAAAATTTCAAAGATGCTTTCATCAAGCGCGTGATCGGTCTACCGGGTGAAAAGGTGGCTGTTAAGGGGGGAAGAGTTTACATCAATAATAAACCCCTACAGGAAAAATATATTGAAGATGCGCCAGACTACCAATACGGCCCAGTGACGGTACCAGGCGACTCCTACCTGGTTTTGGGCGATAACCGCAATAATAGCTACGATAGCCACTACTGGGGTTTTGTGCCTCGCGATCGCATCATCGGTAGGGCTGTAGTTCGCTTCTGGCCCCTCAATCGCTTAGGAGAATTAGACCCAGAACCACTTTATCCTGCTGCTGGCAAATAGGAGTGGGGGAGTGGGGGAGTGGGGGAGTAGGAGAATAAATCTTTTCCCTTTTCCCTTTTCCCTCTTCCCTCTTCCCTAGCCCCTAGCCCCTAACCCCTACAATGACTCGACCAATCAAATCTTGGCCCAGCCAAGGCGTGTTGTAGGAAAGAGACTTAAGATTTTGCTTTTGCACTTTCCAGGTTAACTGTGGATCGAATAGAATTACCTCAGCTGGCTGACCGGGAGCGATCGCAGCTGGGATTTGCTTGAGACAAACAGCTGGCTGAGTACTCAAAACTCGCCACAACTCCAACGCAGACCATTCGCCAGTTTCCACCAAATTTTGCCAAAGCAGAGGCAAAGCCAATTCTAAACCGATCGCACCTGGAGGCGCTTCCCCAAACGCCACCGTTTTCTCTTCGTAACTGTAGGGTGTGTGGTCAATTGCGATCGCATCGATGATTCCCTGCTGCACTCCTCGCTTCAAGGCAGCGCGATCGGCTGGACTACCCAAAGGCGGTGACAATCGCAGTGATGTATTATAACTGCTAATAGCTTCTGTGTCAAGCAAAAGGTGCATCCAAGTAGTGCTGGCCGTAATCGGTAAACCCCGCACCTTCGCTTCCCAAATCAACTGCACGCTGCGCCCAGTGGAAACGCGCATGATATGAACAGGAGTACCAACAGCTTCCACGACTTCCAGCAAAGCGGCGAGGGCGGCTGTTTCGGAGATAGAGGGATTTCCCGGTAAGCCTAAGCGAATCGAATTTATGCCTTCGCGCATCACCCCGTTCCCCGCCAACTCGCGGTATTCCGGCCAAAGAGCGATCGGCTTGCTCAGAGTTTTGAGGTATTCTAACAAACGGCGCACCAAAGCCAAGTTTTGCAGCGGTTGACCGTCGGTAAAACCGACAATACCAGAGTCAGCCAATTCTGCCAATTCCGTCATTTGCTGTCCCTGCACCCCCAAAGTGATCGCACCCCAGAAGTAGAGTGGGGGAGGAACTGATAACTTGTCGGTGATATCGCCTGCTAATCTCTGCAAACGTGCTAAACCTGCGGGATTATCCAGCGGCGGTGTCGTATTTGGTAGAATAGCGACGCGGGTAAAGCCGCCCGATCGAGCTGCTTGGATCAGAGATGGGAGGGTTTCTCGTTCTTCAAAACCGGGTTCTCCTGAGTGGCTGTATAAATCCACCAATCCGGGGCCTAAAACCAGTCCGCGACAATCACGCACCGATGTTTTGGATGGTAACTTAGAGATGTTTTCTTCCACAGCCTCGATCGTACCGTTGGCAATCAAAACATCGGCAATTTGATCGGTTCCGGAGACTGGATCTATGACTCGTACTTGTTGCAGCAATTCGCTATTGGTCATTGGCGATCGGTCAAACAATTTTGGATTTTAGATTTTAGATTTTAGATTTTCTCTATTTAGATTTTCTCCATGTCTGAAGCCAAAAATTTGTTTTTTAATCCAAAATCCAAAATCTAAAATCTAAAATTGGCTTTGAATTGGTCAAAAGAACAAACGAAAACTAACTAATGACCAATAGGAAATTTACAATGCTCCTGCTGCGGTTTTGTCGAGGACACCTCCACCCAAGTGAGTAGTGATATTCATGCTTTGCAGCACGGCATAACCGTCTGCACCTTGCGGATAGTCAATCACACTCACAGCGCAGTTACCTTGTTTAAAATTCCAGAAATGTTCTGGCTGCAAATCGAATAAATGGCAGAGAATAGCTTTGTTAATAGCATCGTGAGCTACTACTAAAATTGTTTTAGACTCTTTGCTATATTTAAGTACGATCGACTGCCAAGCTGCGATCGCTCTTGACCAAACCTGTTGCAAGTTTTCCCCTTCCGGCATTTGCACGATTTCGGGCGTTTCCTGCCACTGTTTTAGCAGACCTGGAAACTCTTGTTCGATTTCTGCCTCAAATTTTCCTTCCCAAAGTCCGTGACCGATTTCGCTTAAATCAGCAAGCAATTCCAGTTCTGTATTGGGATGATATTCTAAAATAATCTCAGCCGTTTCCTTGGGACGCAGCATCGGACTGCTAATAGCATTGTCTATCTGCACATCCTTGAGAAATTCCGCCGCCGCAGAAGATTGTTTTCTGCCATTATCGTTCAGCGGCACATCAATTTGCCCCTGAAACTTCTTCTGACGGTTCCACTCAGTTTCGCCATGACGCACTAACAGCAGACGCGGGCCCTGATGACCGGGACGAGGTTTTGGCAGCGGATCTCCCAGATGGTCGATCAAATTCATCGATTCCATCTGAACAGTTCCCCCGCCAATTTTACCTTCGATTGGCACAGAATCGGTATCGGGAAAATTCAAAACATTGATACCGCAGTTAGACTGCTGGATGGAGTGATAGCGAGAGGGTGGAATGCCGAGTGCTGTGCTAATCAAAGCACGATTAATACCGTTATGAGCTACTATGAGAATCGTTTTTCCCACATGGCGAGGCAAAACTTCCTGCCAAAATTGCTTAGCTTGCTCGTATAAAGCTAAAACAGGAAAATGTTCTCTAGTTCCTGCGGCTGTTGACAGCAGCATTCGCAGTTCGTGCGGTCGTTCTTTCCAGCACCGATAATCTTCGGAAAACTTTTCCTTTACCTCATCTTTGTGCAAGCGTTCCCACAAAGGCAGATCGATTTCCATTAATTTATCTGCCACCTGCAACTTCGGAGGATTTGGCAAATAGGATTGTACGATTTCTGCCGTTTCTTTTGCTCTTTGCAGGGGACTGCTGTAAATAGCATCAAAGGTAAGGCCCATAAGAGCAGGGGCAATCTGACGAGCGGTAGCACGCCCCGTTTCCGTCAATACCGATTCGTCGATACGGCCTTGGATGCGCTGTTGTTGATTATAGGTGCTTTGCCCGTGGCGGACAAGGATTACGCGGGTAGTCAGGGTTTTATCCTCCGCAAAGGTAGGGGACTGGGATGGTGAAGAAGGATCAGGAAGATTTTAACCTTTCTGGGGTACGCTGGGGCTACCCGACCCCCAACCACCTCCCCGTCTACAGAGAGGGGGAGCGCTGGTGTGCGATCGCACTTATTTATCGCAGTTAAGACCATGCCTAAAAGTGTACCCCACCTCAAATTTCTGCTCTCCCATATTTATAAGGGTAATAATATTTTATTTAACCGTAGGGTGTGTTAGGCACGGGCGAGAAATTGAGTATAGCAACCAATAATTAAATTGCCTGACAGTTAACTCGCATAATTCATCATGAACATTCTGTCGATCGCGATCGGTAGGTTACGGCACGGGAACTAAATTATTGGTTGAATGTAGGGGCGGGGTGACCCCGCCTCTACTTATCGCCAGTGCCTAACCAAGCCTACGATTAGATAAGTTTGCACGATCTACATCTCTTCTAATTCCTTGCCTTTCGTTTCCCTAATAAAAAAGACGACGAAAAAGATGGAAATCGCTGCCGATATCGTATACAAACCGTAGGCAGAACCTAACCCGAAGAATTGGAGTAGGGGAGGAAATGTCGTGGAAACGATAAAATTAGCAATCCACTGTATGGAAGCAGCGAGAGAAAGAGCAATTGCTCGAATCTGGTTATTAAAGATTTCTCCCAACAACACCCAGACGATCGGCCCCCAAGAACAACCGAAGAAAACTACGTAGAGATTGGCTGCTAAAAGCGCAATTATTCCAGAAGAACCTGTTAACGTGGGGTTGCCGGTGACAGGATCGATCGCAGCATTGCCAAAGATCAGCGCGAGCGTTCCTAGAGTAACGGTCATGCCGATCGAACCTAACAGAAGCAGAGGTTTGCGACCGAATTTGTCTACAGTAGAGATGGCAATAAAAGTTGTCAAAATATTGACAACACCTGTGATGACTGTAATCAAGAGCGAATCTCTTTCGGAAAATCCAACCGCTCGCCACAAAATACTGCTGTAGTAAAAGATAACGTTAATGCCAACGAATTGCTGGAGAATAGATAGACCCATTCCTATCCAGACGATCGGCAACAGTCCACCCCGTCTGCTGAGAATATCAGAAAATTTAGGTTTGTGTTCCCGATTAACCGTTTGGCGGATTTCTTCAACTTTTGCCTCAACATTACCCCCCAAAATCTTAGCGAGAACGTTAGCTGCTTCTCGGTCTCGACCTTGAGCCACTAAATACCGAGGCGATTCAGGTATCATCAAAGCCGCGACCCCGTAAAGGATTGCTGGCGGAATTTCCGACCAAAACATCCAGCGCCAAGCTGTGAATCCAAACCAAAATTCTCCCTCAGCAGATCCTCCTGCTCCCAAAGCAATAAAGTAGTCAGATAGCAGTGCGATGAAAATGCCTACAACGATCGCTAATTGTTGCAGAGAACCGAGTCTTCCTCGTAAATTAGCGGGAGCAACTTCTGCAATGTAAGCAGGTGCAATCACACTGGCTATCCCAACTCCCACTCCACCCAATCCGCGCCAAAAGATGAAGTCCCAAATCCCAAAAGGTATCCCAGAACCAATGGCGCTGAGCGTGAACATCACCGAAGCAATTATCATAGCTTTAATGCGCCCTTGTCGATCGGCGATCGGGCCTGCGATAAAAGCTCCCAGCGCAGACCCCAGCAACGCAGAGGAAACTGCCAGACCGATCATCCCACTGCTAGCGCCGAACGTTTTTTGCAATGCTGCGACAGCACCATTAATCACGGCAGTATCAAAACCGAATAAAAAACCGCCCAGTGCAGCAGCACAAGCAATTAAAATGATGCGAGATATATTCGGTCGATCGGCAATATACGAGGTGTTTGGAGAAGATGATTTCATAGCACAGCTCTTACACTCCTAAATTTGTGCAGGAAGTTCCCGTATTAAGTTTGTTGCCTTCAATGACTAGAGGTAGAGCAGGCGACACGATCGGTTAATACCATTTTGGATGCCAGAATTATACCTGGCGAAAGTTATACCAGCACTTAGTTTCAGCAATTCCAATCTGGTATAAATAACACAAATGGTATAAGGGCGGATTTTCCGGTCTGCCCTACAGGTTCTATAGTTGAATGCTCTTAACTCATAACCATAATAATAATGACTTATCAAGCGCATCAGGCATAGGGAATAGAATATTGGATAGAAATCCCATGCCTCTTATCCGCAAGTTAGTTTAAGATTTCTTAAGACAATCCCGTTTAAAAAACGGGATTGTCTTGTTTACGGACGTCCTCTTGTAAACTTTCGGCTTTGTCTACAACATCCTGCCTCTGAGAAGTCTTGTTAAAGCACTGCTGTTTTGTAGAGGCCCAATCTGCCTTTGGCCAAGGCGCTCTTGTAAACAAAAGTTAAATGCAGAAACACCTGACCTGAGTAGCCAGATGCTTCCTCATTTATACAGTCGTAATCTCAATATTGTCCACAAGAGCAGCCGTATCGTATTTTGAGTCTCCGCGATCGAAAGTTCTCATCGCCAACTCTACTGTTTGACCTCTAAAAGGAGTTAAGTCGTAAGTAACCGTTTTAAATCCGCCAAGATCGTATACAGTTTCATCTCCTCCAAAGAAATCAATCCCTTCTATTCGTTCCCAATTTGATGTATTGACTCTCTCTTTAGCGATTCTTGTGCCATTGAAGATAATCTCGAATTGGTCATCGAACTCGGTATCAACAAATTCGCTTGGTTCTTCAGAAATGACGTTGTAATTGATAATAATATCTTTGGCGTTTTGCCGAACGAAGAACTTTTGAGATATGCTGCTTTGGCTATTGTTCACCGAACCCAATCCGGTGCTGATAATAGCCATTTCGTTACCGTCAGTAGGTGAAAGTGGCCCCAAAGCTGTAATTGTACGAGTATCTCCCTTTGTTATCCAACCTAGCAATTCATCTTCCTCAAACGAACCATTCTTCAGTTCGGCAACAGAGAGGGAGGCGTCATCCGAACCGATTAGTTCAAACAGTGCTGGATCTCTATCTTTTTCTCGATCGACATTAATTCCGGGAATTTCACTTACAGTTTTACCTTCCACAAGTGCATCAAACATATCGATGCCGTGAGATTCGGCGAAACTAGATAGAACCACATCTGAATATCCCACAAAAGCTGCTGCGCCTTCACTCAGAAATGCCTGCGCTAAGGTTGGGTTTTTCGTGCTGTCGCAAGCACCTACATAAACAATTGAATCTGGCAAATTTTTTGAGTATTTGGTTATAAATGAAGGTGCGATCAAAAGTTCATTCCCAGATGTCGATGGAGTCAAACTTACACCCAAAACCAGCCTACCTGCCTTGAGGTCTGCACCGTACTTTTCGAGATATTCTTCTGAGTTGGATGAACTAATTTGCTCGCCCGAACTGATGATGACTTGACCGTTACGAACTCCTCCGTGTGTGGAAATGGCGATCGCGCCATATCTTTCCAGGTTCTTAAAATCTTCTACCGTTACATCATCGTTGTATTCATCTTTAACATCAAAGCCTGCATCGTTAAGGATTGAAGCAATGTTATTACCCTCGTCATAGGGTTCAAATTGGAAAGCATAGGGGGAAAGTACCAGTATTTGACTGGAACTATTCAATTTATTCCCATTAGCTTGACTAATTCGATCGCGAAAATAAACAGCGCTTTGATTAGCAGAGATTTGTGAAGAAATGCTGCGCTGTCCTTGATAGTTTAGTTGGTTTGTATCGAGTACAACTAAAACATCATCTTTGGTTTTCCAACCAAGTCCGTCGTTAGCAACTTCAATACTTCCTGGTTTTACTTCACTTGGATTCGCTTCCAGAAATGCTTTGATTTCCTCTATTGCTTGTTGTTCGCTGCGTCCGAAATTTAAAGCATTTTGGAATTTCTGACCTACTTGTGCGTTGAAGTTAATTGTTTGCTCAAATGCCTCTTCACTAATGGGATTCAAGATTTCTATCTGAGTAGGTTGGGTTGTTCGATCGCTTCCCGGAATTGCCGCAAAATAAGTTTTTTGACCGGGACTGGTAGGTGCGAGTGTAAACCTATTAGTAAAAACGCCGTCTTTGGCGATATCATCGCCTTTTTCAACATCACCTTTATCGAACAATTTGCCAAGTAAATTGGTGTTGCCGTTGCTGTCAGTTTCAAAAAGTTGAATTTCATCTACAGAACGAGGATTGGCAATTTTGGCGCTGAAGGTGACTTCGGTCGTTTTACCCGCAAACAAACTATCTTTACTTACTTTGAGTTCGCTTGCAAAGGTCGGTACGCCTGTGGGTGCTACGGGAAGCCGACCTTCCGCAAAACCGAACTCCATGTAGTGTTCAAAAGCACTGCGGAACAAACCTGCTGTAACGGCTGCCTTGACATCTGGATTGGCGTCGAGATAAAACTGACTGTTAAAGCGATCGCTGGGATTGCGCCCCTCAAATAAACCAAAAGTGGCAAAGTGTTGCATCGCAGTGGCGAAGGAACCGTCTGCGATCGCTTTTGCTACATCTGGATTCCTCTCCAGATAAAACTTCGTGTTAAAAAAAGCACTCGGATCGCGCTGTTCGTATTGACCGCGCCGATCGAAGTGCTTCAAGGGATAGTCAACTTTACCGCTGCTAAGTTCTGCTGCTACGTCTAGGTTCCTATCTAGATAAAACTCGTTATTAAACAGCAGACTGGGGTTGCGTCTCTCCCGTCGGCCAAAGTCATTGTAAGTAGTCGGACAAAAGTAATCGACACTGTATGAACTTTTGTTAAGGCACTTGCAGGAGTGCGATCGCTACCCACGGATAGTACAAATGTATTGTAAAAATTGACA
>NZ_JACJPW010000077.1 GCF_014696265.1 Aerosakkonema funiforme FACHB-1375
TAATTGTGCCGATGCACGATATGCCTACGGCACGCTGTGCGAAGGCACTCCTGCAAGTGCCTTAACAAAAGTTCATACAGTGTCGATTACTTTTGTCCGACTACTTATAACTTGAGTGATTTGACTGGAATCAGCTTTACAGAATAAGAACGATCGGATTATCAAAGTCCGAACCAGATACAGATTGGCAAACGCTCGCAATTGACATAGGAGCAACATGGGCACGATCGCGACTAAGGACGGTACGCAAATCTATTACAAAGACTGGGGCACAGGACAGCCTATTGTCTTCAGTCACGGCTGGCCGCTGAGTGCGGATGCTTGGGAATCGCAGATGTTTTTTCTCGCCTCGCACGGCTACCGTTGCATCGCCCACGATCGTCGCGGTCATGGCCGATCGAGCCAACCTTGGCACGGCAATGACATGGATACCTACGCTGACGATCTGGCAGAACTCTTTGAGGCGCTGGATCTAAAGGATGCGGTGACGATCGGACACTCTACAGGCGGTGGTGAAGTAGCGCGTTTCATCGGACGCCACGGTACCAAGCGCGTTTCCAAGGCCGTGCTGATGGGCGCAGTGCCGCCACTGATGCTCAAGACAGAGGCAAATCCGGGTGGGCTGCCCATTGAGGTGTTCGATGGCTTTCGGGCGGCGTTTTTGGCTGACCGATCGCAGTTCTTCCTCGATGTAGCCAGCGGGCCGTTCTTTGGCTTCAATCGACCCGGTGCCAAAGTCTCCCAAGGTCTGATCCAGTCCTGGTGGATGCAGGGTATGATGGCTGGTCATAAAAACGCTTATGACTGCATTAAGGCGTTTTCGGAAACAGATTTCACCGAGGATTTGAAGAAGTTCGACGTGCCAACGTTGATTATTCACGGTGATGACGATCAGATCGTACCCATAGGTGCTTCTGCCCTCCTGTCTGCCAAGCTCGTCAAGAATTCGATTTTGAAGATCTATCCTGGGGGAACGCATAGTTTGGGCGACACGAGCAAGGAACGGCTCAACGCCGACCTGCTGGAATTTCTTAAATCCTGATGCGGATGCAAGGATGTGAGACATCCCTGTTAAAAAACTCAATGGGTGCATTCTTATAAGTTTGCACCTGTTTCGCACAGATATTACCCAACAACCGCCAGAAATCACAGGCATGACAAAAAAACTAGAGGGAAAAATTGCAGTCGTTACAGGTGCATCTAAAGGCATCGGTGCCTCGATCGCCAAACATCTGGCAGCCGAAGGTGCAGCAGTTGTCGTTAACTATTCATCAAGCAAAGAAGGGGCCGATCGCGTGGTTGATGAAATTACCAGCACAGGCGGTAAGGCGATCGCAGTTCAAGCCAATGTTGCCAAAAAAGCAGAGATCGAACATCTGTTTGCACAGACACAGCAAACATTCGGCAAGCTAGATATTTTGGTCAACAATGCGGGAATTTATGAATTTTCCCCACTGGAAAACATCACCGAAGAACACTTCCACAAGCAATTCGATCTGAATGTGCTGGGATTGATCTTCGCCTCACAACAAGCCGTCAAGCACTTCGGCTCGGCAGGCGGCAGCATTATCAATATCAGTTCGATCGTTAGCACCCTCGCCCCCGCCAATGCCTCAATTTATAGTGCTACCAAAGCGGCTGTTGATGCCGTCACGAAGTCGCTAGCCAAAGAGTTAGGCCCCCGCAACATTCGCATCAACTCCATCAATCCCGGCATGGTGGAAACGGAGGGGGCACACACAGCAGGAATTACCGAGAGTGAAGGTCGCCAACAAACTGAAGCGCAAACACCATTACGTCGCATTGGACAGCCACAGGACATCGC
The DNA here is from genome assembly GCF_014696265.1 of Aerosakkonema funiforme FACHB-1375. GTDB lineage: Bacteria > Cyanobacteriota > Cyanobacteriia > Cyanobacteriales > Aerosakkonemataceae > Aerosakkonema > Aerosakkonema funiforme_A. The sequence continues at coordinate 1,826 of NZ_JACJPW010000077.1, forward strand.
CCCTGCCGTTGTCTTCCTTGCTTCCTCCGATTCGGGCTGGATCACTGGCGAAACGCTGTACATTACGGGTGGGCTTCGCTAAAGCGCCAGTCCAGTAGAATAAATTGACAAAAACAACGAAATATGTGTTATGTAGGGGCGTTCGCGTAGCGTGCCGGAGGCATTAGCATTTGGGCGACAATTTATTGCAAAAAACCCAAGATTTTCTGTCCAAATGCTTCGCCCTGCCGCAATCTAAAGCCCATTTCACATTATTTTGCTTTTGTCAATCTCTTTTACTGGACTGGCGCTCTAGAACATCGATTCAGTACCTATCGTTAACGATTTGAAAAACGCGGACTCCACCACTTGTACCAAGCAATCCAAGCCTTCTCTAAAATTTGATAACTTTGCTGCGGCGAAGAATTATTTAAAGGTACAGACATTTGCGTCCACAGACAACGTTCGTCTCGCAGTTTTGCCGAATCTAACAACCATAAAAAGAAGCGATCGAACCGCAAATCGTACATATATCGATTGCGCCTAAACTGCTCATAAGTGAACGTAGTACCGCCACTCGGATTTATACAAGCACTCAAGTACGCTCGTTTTTCGTAAACAAACATACCATAGAAGCCTACATTTTTATTATTAATAATACTAGGTTTAATATTACGAAAAGATGAAATAGCCGTGTACTTTTCTATCCAAGCTTCCAGATTGCCAAACGGTTCTATATCCTTTGGACTCTTCACTAAATAGCGCATTTCTATATCCAAGGGCAACCCATTTTGAACATAGCGATATTTCCGCCCAGCTATATACTCAGAATTATCCACCATTTGAATAACTAGGGGATTGCTTGCCAAACCCTGCCATTCCGGTAATGAGACAGCGGCTGGTAAATCAAAGCTGATGATATTTCGTTCTTTTACGGTGGGGTAAAAGATTGATTTCCCCAGCACAAATACCACGCCCCCAAAGGCGATCGCCAAAAGCGAAATTCGGATATTTTCCCAGTGTTTCATGTTTGTTACTATTTTATATCATAAAGCAGAAGACAGGAGGAAAAAGCCATAGTTTGGTGCAATGAAGAACATGGTAATTACTTTCAATGTTGATATATATTTACCATTTTAAAATCTAATTGATTTATAGACTTTCTTAATCCCCAGTCCCTAATCCCTAACCCCTAACCCCTAGCCCCTGCTGTTCTCAATACTGTAAAATGACAAAATACCCCAAACATAAATACCGCCAGCATAGAAAAAATCAACGAACCATCTCCCGTATGCCAATACTCAAAAGCTTCTTGATTGGATAATGCTGCTAGTATAGCCATAAGAGCGACCCGCATCCCGTTGACAACAAATGCTAAAATAACAGATGCGATCGGCACTAATATTCTGTGCCACAAGTGATGACCAAACATCACCAAACAAATAAAAGACAATCCCAATAGTTGCAAAATTATACCAAAGCCATCACAACCAGCACCTACCTTTATCCCTCCCGTTGGTAGCGTCACCATAACTCCCGAATTCGATACTTGAAATCCTAAAATCCACAGCACAAAACTAGCAAACTTAGCTGTTAACAAAGACAGGTCGATAAAGATGGATAGCACTCCCGGCGGTACAGCCATAAAAGCAACCAGCAAAATTTCCTGCCAATATTGCTTCAATCCCTTCACTCCAGAAGCAAGCAGACTTAAACCTAAAATTGAGATGAAAGGAGAAACGCGCAAAAAAAGGTCATAACCATACAGGTGCGTACTCTTAAAAAGCACAAAACCAATCAGCAATGCACCAAAAATGGTAGAAAAAACTTCGCTTTCTAAATTCAAAGAATCGCGTTTTCTCCAAATTAACGCAGATACCGCCACCCAAAACAATAAACTGATGCCCAGCAAGTCAGCATTTTCGCTTCTCCAACTCAAATGAAGATGAAGAGTAATTAAACTTGCTGCTATAGCTAACAGCCAGTATTTGGGATCTTTGACAAGTTTCAGGTTATTCATCGTTACCCCACAATACCTACTGCATTTGCCAAAGTACTTGCCGCAATACATCTGGCGGGACTCGATCGGTCACAGTTGCAGCACCAATTTGTGTAGGTAAAACAAATCGCACCTTACCCGACTCGACTTTTTTATCAGTTTGTAGGGAATTTATAATCTCCTCAACATCCAAACCAGTAGGTAACTTTGTCGGTAATCCAGCTTTTTTAATTAACTCATTTTGACGTTCTGCTGCTGCTTTATTCCAAGAGCGAATATCAACAGCAATCTGACCTGCTGCTACCATCCCAATAGCCACCGCTTCACCGTGATTGACCGACTTGTAACCCGTTAAGCTTTCTACCGCATGACCGATCGTATGTCCGTAATTCAGTAGCGCCCGCAAACCCGATTCTTTTTCATCTTTCCCTACCACAATTGCCTTCGCTTGGCAAGAGTGTTTGAGGATAATTTGCAAAATTTCCTCATCTAAGTAGCGCAGTTGATCCAGGCGCGAAGATTGCTCTAACTTAGCGAACAAATCGGCATCCCAAATCACGCCGTATTTAATCACTTCCGCGATACCAGCGCGAAACTCCCTTGGCGGGAGAGTTTTCAGCACATCCGGGTCAATTAAAACCAAACGCGGCTGATGGAATGCGCCAATCAGATTTTTGCCTTTGGGATGGTTAACTCCAGTTTTACCGCCAATCGCCGCATCAACCATCGCCAGCAAGCTGGTGGGGACTTGCACGAAGTTAATCCCGCGCAACCAAGAAGCAGCCGCAAAACCTGTCATATCGCCAATCACGCCGCCCCCCAAAGCTACCATTGTGGAGGAGCGTTCCAGGCGATTTTCCAAAGCGAGGTTATAAATTTTTTGGAGAGAAGTCAGAGTTTTGTACTGTTCTCCCGCCGGCAGAATGCAACTGGCGACCTCAAACCCAGCAGCAGTGAGAGATCCGATCGCTCTTTCCCCATAGCGCTTGAAAATAGCCGGATTGGAGACAACCAAAACTTTTTTGCCCAGATTCAGCGGTTTGCTTTCTTCGCCACTCATCCAAGCACCGAGTTTGTCTAAGCTACCAGAGGCGATCGCAATTTCGTAAGAATTCTGCGGTAAATTAACATGAATAACGGATTGCATTGTCTAAACCATCACTGAATCGAGGAACAAAAATGTCTGGAGTCGTAGCTTACGTTCTATACTTGGGTGCTGCCTACGCAGTGGCAGTAGGCTTGTTTTTAACTCTCAGAGCCGTTAAGCTCATTTAGCTAGGGGCTAGGGGTTAGGGGTTAGGGGTTAGGGGTTAGGGGTTAGGGGCTAGGGCGTCGGGAAGAGGGAAGAGGGAAGAGGGAAGAGGGAAGAGGGAAGAGGGAAGAGGGAAGAGGGAAGAGTGAAAATATTTATTCTCCCGCTTCATAAACTCTCCCGCTCTCCCGCTCTTCCCCTAGCCCCTAACCCCTAACCCCTAACCTCTAGCGCCTACCTTTGCCAATTTTTTCTCTTCTACCAGATATTCAGCTAATTGGGCTTCTATCTGCTTCCGCACAATCTGGCGATATTCCAGAAAATGTTCGTTGTGGGCGCACACAGTCAAGTAATGATCCCAAACACCAGGATTGTGCTTGATGATACTAAACAAGTGATGCCAGAACTTCCAGCGAGTCTTGCGTTTCACACCCTGACGCCAGATTACAATACACAGCGCACGTAAATCTACCCAACTGGGGAATTTAAATTTTGGTTTTGCTTTCGTCGCACCCAGCATCAAGAAACAGCGATAAGTGCGGTCTAAAAAGCGATCGGCATCGTATAATTCCCAAAAAGCTTCGATATATTCCCTGCCAATCTCTTCCAAAGGCCGAGTCGGGATAAAATTCATCAAATTAGTTTGGTTAATACTGCTATCCCTATGCCGTAAGCGCCCCTCCTTTTCCAATCTGTTCCACAGCGCCGTATTCGGTAAAGCTTGCAACATCCCGAACATCACCGTCGGAATAGCTGCTGCTTCCGCAAACTGGACAATCCGCTTACCAGCACCAGATTTCTCACCATCAAAACCAATAATAAACCCAGCCATCGGGCGCAATCCAGCTTTTGCAATCAGCTGCACAGCCTCAATCAGAGGATTTCTCATGTTCTGAAATTTCTTAGTCAGCTGCAAACTATCCTCATCAGGCGTTTCAATTCCCAGAAACACCCCATTAAAATAGCACTCCACCATCAATTCCATCAGTTCCGGGTCTTGTGCTAAATCGATCGAAGCTTCTGTATTAAACGCAAACGGATAACCGTTTTCTGCTTGCCAAACTTTTAACTCCTTCAGCAATAACTTGACATTGCGCTTATTGCCGATAAAGTTGTCATCCACCATAAACACACTTCGACGCCACCCCAGTTCGTAGAGATAATCCAATTCAGCCAGGAGTTGCTTTGGTGTCTTCGTTCTAGGTTTGCGACCGTATAGCACAATAATGTCGCAAAATTCGCACTGAAAAGGACAACCTCGCGAAAATTGTACCGACATCGAATCGTAAGCATCAAATTCCAGCAAATCAAAACGGGGAATCGGCGTCTCCGTTACAGATGGTTTCTCTCCGTTAGCGTGAAAAATCCCCCTCGTCTCACCCCGTTGAATCGCCTCGACAAACATCGGCAGAGTAATTTCCCCTTCATCTAAAATCAGATAATCTACCCCCGCCTCTTCTGCTTCTTCCGGTAAACTGGTGGGATAAGGGCCACCCACAGCAACTCGTTTGCCCCGTCTTTTCGCTTCCTGGATTTGGGCGATAAAGTCTTCTTTCTGCACAATCATTGCAGAGAGAATTACTAAGTCTGCCCATTGCCACTCTGCCTCTGTGACCGATCGAATATTGCGATCGACCAGTTTAAATTCCCATTCTTGTGGTAAAATAGCCGCGACAGTTATTAAACCTAAAGGCGGCAGTAACACTTTGCGATCGACTAATTCTAAAATCTTTTCGTAAGACCAAAATGTTTTCGGAAACAGAGGATAAAGCAGTAAAACCCGCATTTAATGTTACTCCGTAGGATGTCTAATCCACTTAAGCCTAGCGCGTAATAGTTCAACTCTCATTTCCCGATTCCGATTCTCGGTCATCTAGATCGAGTCTATAATTGTTAACTCGCGTCAGCCTTTGTCCGCTTCCTCCCACCACACCGCTGCTTTTGAGAACATCGCTGAAAGTTGCACAGTAAACTGGCAAACCAAAAGTTGCTGGATTAACTGCATTTTGATAAGTAAAGTGCCGATACTCCAAACAAAACCTATCCCACGGACTCATCTGAATCTTAAAGATAACGATGAAAAGATTAGCTAACCAAACAGACAAAGGCAAACGAAACAAAATTGGTTGATTCAGATAAGCGCAAGCCTCCTCCACTACTTGATTTACCGTTACTGCCGGATTTCCCAACACGAACTGCCGATACTCTTTTTTCTGCGGCGGATTTTCTATCAAGTATCCTACTACTTCTGCAATATCTTGGGAATGAATAAAGTGGAAACTAGCATCTGCTTTGAAAAAGCGAATCAGCTTAATCCATTTTGTGATACCGGGTAAGCCAGATGAAATGTGAGAATAGGGATGTTGTGCATCGCCGCCTAAAACTAAGGTAGGAAACACAGCAGTTATCCGATCGTATATTGGCAAGCGCGATGCTTGACGCAGAAAATCGTGCTTGGAACGAATGTAACTTGTTCCCAGTTCTCTTGCTTCTTTGAGAAGTTGATTGTTGCGATCTAGGATACTGGCGGTGGAAAAGTAAATTATTTGCTGACAGACTTGTCGATCGAGCAAATTCAGCAATTGAATATTTTTGTAGATATTCACATCCAGCACTTCCTGATCTGTACCGCCCCAAGACGTAGCAATCAGCACTGCACAATCGATCGTTTTGAGCAGATTTGCATGGCGCGGAATCTGTCGTATATCGCCTCTGACGATGTTAATACCCGGACGGGCATTACAGTCAAAACGCAGTTTGCCCGGATCTCTTACCAGCAAGTATAGTTCGTGTTCTGTCTCCCGAATCAGTTTTTCTACCAGGTATTGACCGATGCAGCCACTCGCACCGGTGATAAAAATTCGCTTGCGTTTGTTTGCGGACGATGATGGCTGGGGCGTGCGCGGAGAAGGTGCAGTTTCGCGGCTACCCAAATTAGTAGAGGTGTAAATCTCTTCTGGAGATTTTGACTCTAAACTATCCTTTATTTCTGGTCTTTTCCGCTCTTCTAAAAGGCTTTGTGAGGAGTTTGACTTTGTGCTTTCGTCTATTTCCCCTCTGTTAGCCTCTTCTCCAGAAATATGTGCAGCATTTGACTCGGAATTATTCTCTAATTCTGTAATGTTAGCCTCTTCTCCAGAAATTTCGGGATTGCTTAATTCAGGAGTTTCTTCAATTGCTAAGCGATCGCTTTCTTCCACTAACTCCACTGGAGACATTGATGATGTTGCAGTCTCTGACACTGCTATGCGATCGTCTTCGGTGATTGATTCCACTGGAGACATTGATGATGTTGCACTTTCTTGCACTGCAATGCGATCGCTTTCTTCGACTAACTCCACTGGAGACATTGATGATGTTGCAGTCTCTGACACTGCTATGCGATCGCTTTCTTCCACTAACTCCACTGGAGACATTGATGATGTTGCAGTCTCTGACACTGTAATGCGATCGTCTTCGGTGATTGATTCCACTGGAGACATTGATGATGTTGCAGTCTCTGACACTGCAATGCGATCGCTTTCTTCCACTAACTCCACTGGAGACATTGATGATGTTGCAGTCTCTGACACTGCAATGCGATCGCTTTCTTCCACTAACTCCACTGGAGACATTGATGATGTTGCAGTCTCTGACACTGTAATGCGATCGTCTTCTTCGACTAACTCCACTGGAGACATTGATGATGTTGCAGTCTCTGACACTGTAATGCGATCGCTTTCTTCGACTAACTCCACTGGAGACATTGATGATGTTGCACTTTCTTGCACTGTAATGCGATCGTCTTCTTCGACTAACTCCACTGGAGACATTGATGATGTTGCACTTTCTTGCACTGTAATGCGATCGTCTTCGGTGATTAATTCCACTGGAGACATTGATGATGTTGCAGTCTCTGACACTGTAATGCGATCGCTTTCTTGTGCTGAAACATCTGAAGATTGCGATCTTATCCGATCCTGTGCTTGTAAACTGTTGACTTCTTGTACAGAAATATCGACAGTGTGAGATTCTAAACTTTCCTGCACTTGTGCGCGATCGTCGTCGTCTTGTTCGGCAATAACTTCAAGCAAGATTATTTCTCGATCTGCTTCTACTTGCGGCTGATTTTCTTCTGCTGCGGAAACTTCAGTCAAGTTTATTTCTGGACTCACCTGTGGGGCTGATATCTCAGCTTCTCGATCGGGAAGTGGAGAATATTCCAATTCTAAAATTGGCTGTATGCGTGGCTTAATTTTGTCTGTTTCTGGCACTTCGCTAGAGTTTGATTCCCGACTCACTTGTGCGGGTGAATTTTCTGAATTTTCAGTTTCTGTTTGAGATATTGCCATCGAGTTTGATTCTAAACTCGGTGGGATTTGGGGCTTAATTTCGGATTCCACAGGAAGATTTGGCGAGGAAGATCGCACACTCGCCTGTGCTTGGGAGCGATCTTCCGTTTCTAGTGCAAGTTCAGGAGAGTTCGATCGCATACTCTCCTGTGCTTGGGGGCGATCTTCCTTTGACTGTGGTAGCTGAGGAGAGTTAGATTCTAGACTCTCCTTAGCTTTTGGGCTGTTGGGCTCTTCTGCTAGGGAATCTCCTATCACTCACACCTCTCAGGTTTTTGCTTCTGGCCCAATTTTAGTACAGGGATTCAAGCGCGGACGGTTAGTAATTTATCAGCTTGCTTAGCAGTTTCAAAGAAGTGAGCCACATTTTCTTCTGGAGTAGTGGGCAGAACGCCGTGACCCAGATTCAGGATATGACCCCGTTTGCCTGCTTTGCGAATGGTGTCGAGGATGCGATCGCGGATAAAATCCTTGGAACCGTATAAAACACAAGGGTCAATATTGCCCTGCACCCCGACATCTGCGCCCAGCCTTGTCCTTGCCTCGGCCATGTCTACCGTCCAGTCTACACTAACAATATTGACGCCGGACTTGGCCATGCGTTCGAGTATGCCAGCGCTGCCGTTAATGTACAGGATCAGAGGCGTGTCTGGGTGGGTTGCTTTTACTTGTTCTACCACTCGCCGTTGATAGGGCATGGCAAAAACTTCGTAGTCTTGGGGGCTGAGTTGACCTGCCCACGAGTCGAACATTTGTACGACTTGGGCACCGCAGTCAATTTGGTAGCGGACGTAAACGGCGATCGCATCTGCGAGTTTACCCAAGAATTGATGTAGCATGGCTGGTTCGGAGAAAGCCATACTCTTAATAATGGTGTAATCTTTGGACGACTTGCCTTCAATAGCATACGCTGCCAGCGTCCAAGGCGCACCGACGAAACCGAGTACTGTTGCTTTGTGACCGACTTCCCGCCGCAATGTCTGCAAAATTTCCCGAATAAAGGGTAAAGATTCCTCTGGTTGCAGGGGATGCAGTTCGTTAATCTGTGCTTGGGTGCGGATGGCCGGCTCGATCGTCGGCCCTTTGCTTTCTACAATGTCGAAAGGAATCCCAATTCCGGGTAGGGGTGTCAAGATATCCGAAAATAGGATAACTCCATCGGGTTCAAATGCCCGGAACGGTTGCAAAGAGATTTCGATTGCCAGGTCTGGGTTTTCCGAGCGATCGCGAAATGAGGGATACTTATCCCGCAGGTCGCGATAAACCTTCATGTAGCGACCCGCTTGTCGCATCATCCACACGGGTGGGCGGTCTAACACTTCGCCACGAGCTGCCCGCAATAAATATGGTATTTGGCTTGACTCAGCCATGTAAACTACTTTCCCAATCAGTTTTTTGAGTGCATTTGCTAGCTTACCATTCTAGGATTGCCTTGTTTCAAAAAGCGTTGAATAGTAGTTACCAATTGCTTCAACTTGACTGGTTTGGTAAGGTATTCATCGACGCCGGCGGCAAAACAGCGATCGCGATCGCTATCCATCGCAAGTGCAGTCAAAGCAACGATCGGGATATCGGCTAAGTTTGGATTGCGGCGGATTTTCTGTGTTGCTTCCAGTCCATCCATCTCTGGCATTTGAATATCCATCAGAATCAATTCGGGCTTTTCAGACTCAGCCAACTCGATCGCTTCCAGACCATTTTTCGCAATCAGAAGGCGATAGCCTTTGACTGTTAGGTAGCTGGCGATCGTATTGATATTGACTTCGTTGTCCTCTGCCAGCAAGATTAAGGGGGATGCTTCTTGTTCGGGCTGACTGAGTTCGGGGTAAGGTTCGGCTTGGGTTTCCGGTACCGATAAAGATGGTGCAGCCACAATGCAAGGTAGTTCGATCGTGAAGCGACTTCCCACCCCTAATTCGCTAGTGACCCCCACCTGTCCGCCGTGAAGTTCGACGATACGTTTGACCAACACTAGACCTAAGCCAGTGCCTGTATATTGACGGTTGAGAGCGCTATCGATTTGGATAAACGGCTGAAACAGTTTGTTGATATTTTCTGGTGCAATACCGATACCCGTATCGATGACAGCAATTTGCAAGTAGCTGGGGGATGCGATCTTGGCGGAATCAGAGTTAGTATTGTCCTGTTTGAGGCTGACTTCTAGGGTGATGCGTCCCCCTGCTGGGGTGAACTTGACAGCATTGTTGAGCAGGTTGATCAAGACTTGGCGGATGCGCCGTTCGTCGATCGATAAGTCGGGCAGATTGTCTGGTAGTTTAATCTCTAGTTGGATATTTTTTTTGAGAGCTTGTTGTTTGATAAATGTTAAACTCGACTGACACAGTGGAGCGATCGCAGTCGGAATAAAGTTTAGCTCTATCTGACCCGATTCTATTTTGGCTACATCTAGAATATCGTTAATGACTTCCAGCAAATGAGAACCACTGCGAGAGATCGTTTGTAAGGCTCTGATCTGTCGCTCGTTGAGACTGCCAAAAACTAGATCTTGCAGTCCTTCGGCCATGCCTAAAATCGCATTGAGGGGGGTGCGAAGTTCGTGGCTCATATTGGCGAGAAATTCATCTTTGAGGCGGGTAGCGCGAGCGAGATTTTCGTTGGTTTCTTTGAGCTGGAGTTCGTATTGTTTGCGATCGCTAATATCCATTACCACACAAACGCAAGTGCTGTCGGTTTCCGAGAGTAGCGCCACCCCAACTAGGACAGAGACTCGGCTACCATCTTGACGATAGTACTCTTTTTCCCACGGGTCGATCGCCTGGTAACATTCCAAATGTGCCATCGCTTTGCGATCGTTGGCAATATGTTCGATAGGAGTGAGATTTATCCAATTAATCCGCTCGGCATTTAGGTCTTCTCGCGTGTAGCCAATAATCTCTAAAAAGCGATCGTTTGCATCAAAGATTTGGCCGCTAAAATCGGTAAACATCACCCCCACAATATTTGATGTAAATACCTGACGGAAGCGATTTTCACTGGTTTGTAAGGCGATTTCTGCCTGTTTGAGCTCGCTGATATCGGATAGAATTCCCTGCACGCCAATCACTTGCCCTTCATCACTGTGAATGGGTGTGGCGCTGGTTCTCACCCAGACATAGTGGCCATCTCTATGGCGATGTCGGAATTCAACATTATTCGATTTTTTGCTTAGTTCGATATTCTGTTTGCGATCGGTTTCTATGAATGGGAGATCGTCTGGATGCACCAAATCTGTAAACGGCTTACCGATCCATTCATTGGCGTCCCAACCAAACAATTTTTTAAACTGAGGAGACAGATAAATAAGCGTTTTATTAATATCGCTCAACCAGATCGTATCGTTAGCTCCTTCTACCAAACCTCGGTATTTAGCTTCGCTATTTGCTAATTCCGCCTCAATTTGTTTGCGAGCGCTGATATCAGCTATATATCCCACTATTTCGACCGGATTTCCCTCCCGATTGCGAACTAAGCGAAATTCATCCCGCACCCAGCGATAGGTTCCATCTTTGTGCAGAAAACGGTATTCATAAATATAGTGTCCCCGCTCGAACAATTGGGAAAGTTCTGCCAATATTCGGGGAGCATCTTCTGGGTTAATATGGTCTGCCCAGAATCCAGAAGTGGACAGGAATTCCTCTGGGGTATAACCCATCACCGTGCGGATATTGTCGCTGATAAATGTAGTGCGATAGTTGGGATTGAGTTCGCAGGTATAGATCGCCGCAGGGGTAGAAGACAGGACAAATTGCAATCGATTTTTCAATCGTTCATTTTCCCGTTCGGCTTGTTTGCGATCGCTGATATCCAGCACTACACAAATAGTTCGATCTTTCGTACCCGGAAGGAGTGCCGCCCCAATCAAGACAGAGATCCGGCTGCCATCCTTGCGATAGTATTCCTTTTCCCAGGGGGTAATATAGCCATACTGGATCAGGTGTTCCATCGCTCTAATATCGGCTGGCATATGTTCCTCTGGTGTGATCGCATCCCAATGGATCGCATCGGCATCCAGTTCTTCTCTGGTGTAGCCCATCATTTCTAAGAAGAAATCGTTGGCAGCAGTGATATGTCCCTGAAAATCCGCAAATATCATCCCGACGACACTAGAATCAAACATCCTACGGAAGCGCATTTCACTTTCTTGCAAAGCAATTTCCGCCTGTTTCATTTCTGTGATATCGGAGACAACTCCAACGATTTGCCGATCGGTAGTTGGTACATCGTTGAGAATAACGCCCCATACGGCAAGCCAGCGAATTTCGCCATCTAATCGCCGAATCCGATATTCAATGCGATACGGTGCTTTTGTCTCAAAAGTAGCGGAGATCGACTCTAGCACCCGGGCGGTATCTTCTGGATGCACCATCGCGATAAATGTTTCTCGATCGCCTGAGAAAGTACCGGGTACAAAGCCAAAAATTTCTTGTGTGCGATCGGACCAAATCAGTTTGCCAACTGGCAAACTACAACTCCAAGTACCCATTTCGGCAGCATCCAAAGCCAGTTGCAACCGCAATCTTTCTGCTTTGAGGATTTCCTCTGCTTGTTTGCGATCGCTGATATCTTTGCTGAAACTGTAATGCCCCACAAAATTGCCAATTTCGTCATAAGCAGCAATCATGGTAACTTGCTGATGGAAGCTAGATTTATCCTTGCGAATACCCCTAACTTCTACTTCCGCCTTATTAGTTTTAAGCATTTCTCGATAAGCTGCTTCCATCATGGCAATGTCATCTGGATGGACGGTTTGCAACCATTCCATACCGATCGTTTCGTTAGGTTCGTAGCCGCACAATTTGGCATAGGCAGGATTGACTGACACATAGCGTCTATCAATATCTAGGCGCGAAATACCCTCTACTGCATTTTGCAAAGCTTGATTGATATTTTGTAATTTAGCTTCGATCTGTTTGTTTTCCGTGATGTCTGTCAGAGTGCCAATATAGCCAATCAATCTGCCATCAGCATCAATTTCCTTAACCACCTGAACGTAGAACCAATTAACAGTACCATCGGGGCACAAATGTCTGCCTTCACCGCAGTTAAATACTCGATTGTCTCTGTGAGATTGTGTATATCTTTGCGTGTATTGTTCTAATAGCCGATCGCGATCTTGGGGATGCAGGCTATCGATCCAACCTGTGCCCAAGGCAGATTCTATCGGTCTCCCGGTCATCTCGCTCCAGCGATCGCTGACATAGACACAGTTTAATGGCGTATCAAATCGGAAAATAGCGACTGGCGCAGCAGCCGCTAAGGTAGCATAGCGACGTTCGCTGTCTCGCAGGGCTATTTCTGCCTGTTTGCGAGCGGTAATGTCGCTTTCCGATCCAATCATACGAACGACTTGTCCGGATTCATCCCGTAATGCTTGGGCGCGATCTAAAACCCACATATAAGCGCCATCTTTGCGACGTACCCGATATTCGACTTCAAAGAATTCGGTTCTACTTGCAAAATGCTCGTCAAGAGCAGTCATAACGCGATCGAAGTCATCTGGGTGAATTCGACTCAGACACTCATCGAGTGTATTGCCAATCTCCTCACTGGTAAAGCCGCGCATTTCTTTCCAACGATCGGAGAAGAAGATACGATTAGTTTTGAGATCCCAATCCCAAATACCATCGTTTGCGCCTTTGAGCGCCAAATGCCACCGTTCTTCGCTGGCTTGCAATGCAGCAGTGCGTTCGGCAACCAAATTTTCTAAATTCTGGTTTAATTGTTGCAGAGTTTTTGCTGCTAGATCTCGTTCGATGGCAATTCCAGCAATATTGGCGATCCGGATCATATTTTCTAACTCTTGGGTTTGGGGTGTACAAATCCGGCGATAATAAATTGCAAATACTCCCAGAATCCGATTGTCACTGCTAATTATCGGGAGCGACCAGCAGGCTTTTAATCCATATTCCAAAGCCAAATTTTGATAGTTTTCCCAGAGTGGATCGGTGGCAATATCGGAGACGATGACGGGTTCCCGACGAAAAGCTGCCGTGCCGCAGCTACCAACTCCTTCACCGATGGAGATGCCATCGATCGCCCGCAGGTAGCCTTCTGGCAATTGAGGAGCTACTGTGCAATGCAATTTGCCATCGCCATCGCACAACATAATCGAACAGAGAGAATCGACTATTTGCAATTCCACAGTACCGAGCAAAGCATCTAAAATCATTGATAGTGGCTCTGCTTTGGCAATGCGCTCCAAAATGCTGTTTTGCAATTTCAGCATTGTCTGGGCTTGCTTGCGTAAGGTAATGTCTGTACTGGTACCGACAATGCGATAAATACGGGATGAACTATCTCGGATGGGATTGAGCGCGGTCAGCCACCAAGTCGGTGTGTTGTTTGAGATGACGCATTGTTCGTAGGAAATGGCAGAGCCTGTGCGAACGCAATTAATATAATGAAAATTTTCTTCCGGTGAATTTGCGTCGATTTCTTCTATTAATTTACCCCATAACCGGGTGGCGGCTGGGTTAAAAGCAATGTGTCGAAATTCGCCATTTTCTAAGACATCAACGGTGAAAATTGCTTGTTCGACTCCTTCATAAATACTCCGCAAAAACTGTTCGCTTTCCTGTAATGCTTGTTCGGTTTGCTTGAGCGCAGTCAGATCGTGAGTTGTCACTACAATCCCAGTAATAGTGCCATCTAGGTCGAAATAGGGATTGTAGGTGACCCTGATAAATCGGCGACTCCCGTTTTGATAATCAAACCATTCTTCGTATTGTTGGACTTTCCCTGTTAGGCATCGATCTAGGTAAGGCTGGATGATAGTTTGGAAACCCGTTTCACCAAGCAATTCTGCAACAGAATGTCCGATAATTTCTTCAACAGATTTCTCATTCCGTTCCAAATAAACGCGATTGACGAAACGATAAATATAGTTGCGATCGAGCAGGGCAATGCCATCAGTGGCGCTCGCAACCATCCGTTCGTACTGACGCAAAACTGACTCGGCTGCTTTGCGATCGGTGATATCTGTATGGGTTCCAATTACCCGCAGGGGTTTACCGTCTGCTGTGCGCTCGATGACTTTGCCGCGATCGAGAATCCACTTGTAGCTGCCATCTTGGCATCGAATGCGATGTTCGTTTTGATAAGTGGGGGTTTGTCCTCTCAAATGCTTGTTCAAATCGGCATAGCAGCCAGCTTTGTCATCGGGGTGTACGCGGCTGTGCCATTCTGCCAGAGTATTGCCCACTTCACTATCGCTGTAACCGAGCATGGCTTTCCATTGTCTGGAAAAGAAAACTCGATCTGTCTGAACGTTCCAATCCCATACACCATCTCCCGATCCTTCTAGTGCAAATTGCCAGCGGGCTTCACTTTCTAGGAGGTGAGCTTGAGCTTGCTTTCGTTGGCTCAGTTCTTCCTGTAACTGTTGGTGGATGGTGGCTTGCTGGAGAGCGATGGCCAGATGTAGCGATAAGGCTTGCAGCAGTTCTACTTCCGATTGTTGCCAGTTGCGGGCGTGTTGGCTTTCAACGGCATTGAGCAAACCCCACAACTTGTCCCCACACATAAGCGGCACCAAAATTTTAGCTCGTATTTGGAGGCGGATTGCCATTTGTCGATGGCAGTCTGACATTTCGGTCGTGTAGATATCTGATACGACACGAATCTTGCCCTGACGATAAATTTCGGCTTGCTCTTGTTGAAAGCAGATGTCGCGAACTCGTTCGCCGATCGAAGATACGGGTGAGTCGGTGGATTCTGCGACGGCAATAGTTTCCCAATCAGCGATAAATTGCCAAATAGTGACGCGATCGCAGCCCAGTACCTGCCTGATCTGGGCTACGGTTGTCTCCAAAATTGTTTGTAGGCTTAGGGACGATCGGATTTGTGCTGCGAGATGGGCAATTAATTTCTCTTGTTGTATCTTGGCATTGAGTGCGGCTGTCCTGGCTTCCACCTGCTGTTCTAGTTCAACGGTACGATTTTTCAGCAGTGTGATTTTCTCGGCTTCCAGTTGGGCTACCTTTACTCCCAAAACTTCAGCTAAGTTATAGAGTTCTAGGGGATGGAGGATTTGCAGCAAACTGCTCTGAGTGACGATGCCCAATAGTTCTCCGCGCTTTCCGGTCACTGCTAATCGATGGATGAAGTGCTGCTCCACAATTTGCTGCACTCTCCAGAGCGAGTCGTCCGGCTTGACGGTAAAAACGGGCGTACTCATGACTGTCTTTGCTTTACAAGTCTCCGAGTTCAAGCCCAATGCTTGAAATTGCACTAGATCTCGTTCGGTTATAATCCCGATGGGAATTAGCAGGGTTTCCGTAGCATTACTGATAGATTCGACAATTATTACGCAACTGATACGGTGTTCTGCCATTGTTTGGGCGATCGTCAGTAGGGAGGAATCGGCTGAGGCGCTAATCACTTTTTCGGTCATCACTTCAGCTACCTGACGCAACCGCAACAGGTCGATCGGTCGGGAAGTTTGCTGCAAACTCTCATGAGTTATGAGTCCTACTGGGCGATTCCGATCGTCTACGATTGGCAAATGGCGAATCTTGTACTGTTGGAGCAAATTAATCGCCAAAAATAAATTTTTGAAGTCAGACTCGCGCAGGGTAATAACGGGATGTGCCATCACCTCGCAGACTGCCCGATCGAGGGGTTGTTGCTGGGCGATCGATCGCACGACATCCCGCTCGGTCAGAATGCCGATAATCTGTTCGTTTTCGACTACCAATACGCAGCTCGATCGCGCCTCTACATAAAGGTCATTTTTTTGACTATCTTCCGTTCTAGTCGTTTGGCAGAACGATCGTGCCCCGCTCATTTGCGCGATCGCATCTATGACTGTCGTATCGGGTGAAACCACTAAGGGATGGCGGACGATCGCAGACTTTAGTGGTGGCGGGATAACATCTGTGGCGCAAGTAGGCATAGATTTATATGGTTTTATGGTTTAGTTTTTCCTCAAACACTTGCTGCTTCTTAGGGCTAACCTATGTTTGAGCGGTATTAAAATGCGAAAAAAGTAAATTGCCAGTCTCAATCTAGTGCCAATTGGTAAAGCCAAAAAGCAATACTTTTATCAGCTTTTATTTATTTTTTCTGATTCAATGTAACAAACAATTTTGTAAGTAAGACACAAAATTGTCGGGGCTGTTTTGGCTTATAGCATATTTAAACATAAAAGTAAATAGTAGCGATCGAGGCCATCAGGAAATACACAGTATTTTCTAAAAATAGCTTCTGTAAGAACACTGAAAAAACTAAATTAATCAAAAATAGATAGTAGGATTACAGACAATAAATTTACATTTGTTTAGAATCAATTTTTACCTCCCCCTTTACAACCCAAAATAAAGTTGATAGATTCATATTGTCAGGTGGCAAGGCAAACGCTAAGCCCCCAGAAAAAAACAACAACAATGAGTAAAAGGTAAAAAACAATGGCTGTCGAAAAAACCAACTCTTCTTCTAGCTTGGCTGAAGTTATCGATCGCATTCTTGACAAAGGTATTGTTGTAGACGCTTGGGCTCGCGTTTCGCTAGTTGGTATTGAATTACTCGCGATCGAAGCTCGTGTTGTAATCGCTTCTGTTGAAACATATTTGAAGTATGCTGAAGCAGTTGGTCTAACTCAATCTGCTGCGATGCCTGCTGCGTAAAAATTTAGATAATGCTACAATCCAACGATTGAGAATATCTTAAATTTTCCACAAACTTCTGCTTTTGTTTAACTCTCTCAAATTCCTTGATGCCGCGTTATAAGAGCTGGATGCAACAAAGCAGAAGTTTAATTGAACCACAATCGCTCTGAGTTTCAAAATGAGCGATTGTGGTTTATTCACTCACGGATACTTACTCTGATTGAGGAAAACTTCATGACATCCTTAATGGAAAGAATCCGGCAGGAGCATCGTTCTATAGCTGAGGAAGTAACTCAACTATTCAGAGATACTCAAACATTTCTGTCGGATACCGCTACAACCAGACAAGATCGAGCTAAACAGCAAGCTGAAGATCTGTTTAAATTTCACCAAGATTTACAGCAAGAAAATCGCGACTTCTTAACAGATATCCATCAGCAACGGATGGAACAAGCGAAAAAACAAGCTGAAGATCTGTTTGAATTTCACCAAGATTTACAGCAAGAAAATCGCGACTTCCTAACAGATACCCATCAACAACGGATGGAACAAGCGAAAAAGCAAGCTGAAGATCTGTTTAAATTTCACCAAGATTTACAGCAAGAAAATCGCGACTTCTTAACAGATACCCATCAGCAACGGATGACTAACGCTAAGGAACAAAGCCAGCAGCTAGGTCAATTCCGTCGGGATCTGTTTATTAGCATTTTTGGAATTCCTCGCTCTAGTCCTTCCTCAAAGCAACCTCCGAATTCAGCAAAGCAGTCCATAAGTCCGCCCAATAATTCATCAAAACTGCCAACGAATTCACCTTCACCAAAACCGCCAACAAATCCATTAAGACCTCCAGCCGCAAAAGTTGCTGAGGCGGAGTCTCAATCTAAAATATAAAACCCCGTCTACTAACTGTGTACGGGACAGTTTGATTTAGGGACAAGGAAAATACAATCTTGTCTCCTAAGTTTTCCCGTTTTAGGCTGGTAGCCATAATCCCAATCTTCTAGTTAATTTTGCTACTAAGAATGGCCTCTTCAATCGAAAAGATAAAACCCCCCTATCTGCTAGCAATTTTCGCTAGTAAGACTGGGGGGTAAGCAATCAAAAAAACAACAATGAATGTAGGTTTTTAACCACGACATTCTGTGTGCTTACTGAGATTCCTAAAACTCAGCTTAGCAGCACAATTCCCGTCCTTACGGACTCGGGCTTCCTGCTTCTTAGGGAGAATTGTTTCTTAACCCTCCACAGGCAGCAACGATTTGTCTAACCGCCGTTGCCAGGTATTTAATTTTTTTAATCTTAGATTTTTTTAATCTTATTAAGAGTATATCTTATCAATTTCATAATGGCAACATCACTAGACAAGTATTTGTACGTAACTTTTATTCGAGCGACGTTTGGGGAGTAAATAAATATTAAATGTCGGCTAGACGTTTGGTTGAAAAAGTCGATCGCTCATTGTATATCCATTTTTAACTATCCCACTTGTAGCAGAAAAACAAATATAATTTAGCCCTAAATCTTATGCTAAAATTCTAGCGTAATGAGACAAAAAACAATGCTATTGTACGAATTTAAGCTGAAAGGCAAAGCCAAACAATATCGCTTAATTGATGAAGCGATTAGAACTGGCTTGTTTATCAGAAACAAGTGCATTAGATATTGGTTAGACAACTCCAAGGTTGGCAAGTACGAGCTAAGTGCCTACTGTAAAATCTTGGCATCTGAATTCAGCTTTGCGAAGAAACTGAATTCAATGGCAAGGCAAGCATCGGCAGATAGAGCTTGGGCGGCGATTTCACGGTTTCATGATAATTGTAAAAAGAAGATTGCAGGCAAGAAAGAATTTCCTAAGTTTAAAAAGCGATGTCATTCAGTTGAATATAAAACAACTGGTTGGAAGCTATCAGAAAACAGGAAGTATTTAATCTTGACTGATGGTTTTGAAATTGGCCAAATTAAACTGATCGGAACCTACGACTTGCATGGCTATCAATTATCAGATATTAAGCGCATCAGGTTAGTCAGACGGGCAGATGGATATTACGCCCAGTTTTGTATCGCCTATAATCGTGAAATCAAAACCGAACCAACCAAAAGGATGATTGGGCTTGATGTTGGTCTGACTCATTTCTATACAGATTCAGAGGGCAATCATGTAGATAACCCTAGATACTTGCATCGTTCGGAAAAAGCATTAAAACGATTACAAAGAAGAGTATCTAGAAAGTTTCGTACTGGTCAAAAACCGTCTAAAAATTACATCAAAGCCAAACAAAAATTAGCCAAAAAACACCTAAAACTTAGTAGGCAGCGTAAAGATTGGGCGTGTAAGCTAGCCCAATGCGTAATTCAGTCTAACGACTTGATTGCTTATGAAGACTTGCAGGTGAGAAATATGGCTAGGAATCACAAACTAGGTCAGAGTATTAGCGATGTAACTTGGTATCAGTTCCGAGTTTGGTTGGAGTATTTTGGCAGGGTGTATGGGAAGATAACTGTAGCCGTTCCACCTGAATACACCAGCGTTAATTGCTCAAATTGCGGTAATGAAGTCAAGAAAACGCTTAGCACTAGAACTCATAAATGTAGTTGTGGATTGGTGTTGTGTCGAGATACGAATGCGGCAATTAATATCTTGATGGAAGCATTAAGTACGGTAGGGCATACCGGAACTAGGGCAAAAGATGCCCTCAACGCTTGGGGAGAGTTGTCCCTCTATCTAGATTCAGTAATGAGTCTAGACAAGGACTCTCGCTGAACCAAGAATCTCCGTTTCTTGAGAACGGGGAGTGTCAATATTTTTAAGCAGCAATCTTTAGCGCGATTTCAACTGATGTTTACCCCTCCAACAGGTTGAAAAGCGCTGGGAGGGATAACAGGATATTATTTAACTACGCAAACTCCAGCGACTGATACCGCACATCGCTGACTGTTTCTGCCAGGAGTACCAGCTTGTAAGTTGCGAGTGCTGGTATTGTAAGTGTATTCTCCGGCTGGGTAATTGCGGTTGGCATTGGCGCAATACCTGTAAATTTGATTGGATTCTTCAAAAGAAACTACAACCAAAGAACTTGTTGCCGCCGGACAGGTATCCAGGACTCGCAATCCCAATTCATCTTGCAAAATTTGTCTTCTGGAATCGTTGAGTGAAGATGAACTTCCGGCAACAGTCGTGCCTCGTTTTAAATCGCCGCTGACAGCATCATAAGTGTATTCTCCGGCTGGATAAACGCGGTTGGCATTGGCGCAGTATCTGTAAGTTTGAGTAGATTCGGGAAAAGAAACGACTACCAAAGAACCTGTTGCGGGAGGACAGTTATCCAAAACTCGCAATCCGAATTCATTTTCTAATATGCGTCGCTTGGCATCGTTAGTTGAAGAAGAACCTTGGGCAACAGGAGCGCCTGTTTTGAGCTCGCCGCTAATAGCATCGTAGGTGTATTCTCCGGCGCGATAAACGCGGTTGGGACTGGCACAATATCTGTAAGTTTGTGTGGATTCGACAAAGGATACGACAACTAAAGAACCAGTTGCGGGAGGACAGTTATCCAGCACGCGCAATCCAAATTCATCTGCTAGAAGTTGTCGCCGTTTATCTGCGTTTGGTGAAACTGGATTTTGGGCAACTGAATTATCGGAAATTCCAGAAACGGAAAGGGTGTATCTTCCCCGCGTGTTATTTTGACCTAATACTAAAAGTCGATATTCTCCATCAGCGGGTACTCGGTAGCGTAGCGAATTCTGCGTATCGTCGTAAGCAACTTGCCTTTCGTTTTGCGATGAAATCAAAACTAATACTGGTGCGAGATTGCCTTCTTCAACATCGACGGAAATTTCGATCGTATCTCCTTGCTGGGCGTTAAAGGTGTATTCTTCTCCAGTAGCTGTTTGAATGGGAGAACCTGTCCTTGTTTGGTTTCTAAATCGGAAGGTGGGAGAGTTAGCGCGGATGACTCCATTAACGCTATCTCCATCATTGAGTCGTTCTGCTGCACCGACAATATCGCCGATCGCTATTACCATCATCCCTGCGATCGCGACACTTGCAGCCATTCTACGCAAAAACTTACGATCGATCTTCATCATGCCCCCTCACCTATTTTTGAAACATTGCTTGCTGTTTCGACAGATTATATAGATCTACGGTTCCTGGAGCATCCCAAGCATTACCTAAAACTAAGCATACCTCGATCGCCATCTAATTCTACTGGAACTCCCATCGGTAAGCAGGCGTTGGGGCCGTCGTGACCGAAGGGCAAGTCCGATCCGATGGGTATGCCAAGGTCACAGAGGCGATCGCGCAACACTTCCTCTATACTAAAACTGGGAATTCCCTCTGGAGCCTCGCAGCGACTAAATCTTCCCAAGGCAATACCTTTCACTTTTTGGAATATTCCCATCATCCGCCATTGGGTTAATTGTCTGTCAATGCGATAAGGAAATTCTGTCACATCTTCTAAGGCTAAAATTACTTCATCTAATTCCGGTTGCAACGGCGTTCCCAATAAGTGCGTCGCTACTGTTAGATTAGCCGGTAATAAAATGCCGCTCACTTTACCGCCACCCCATCCTACACCTTGCAATGGTTGCAGTTGCTTTCCTTCTACCCAGTCGAACAATCTTTGGATTGACCAATCCGGTTCGGATGCTATCGTGGTGAGCAAGGGGCCGTGAACGCCAGAAATCCCGATTTTACTCAAACTCCACAGCAGCGCAGTAACATCGGAAAAACCTATCAGCCATTTAGGATTGGTGATTGGGAATTGTGCTTTGCTCGCCCGTTCTCCTACAGTCCATATCCAATCTTCCAACAATCTAGTACTTCCGTAACCGCCTCTGACACAAAGGATTCCCTTGACTTCTGGATTGTGCCATGCTTCTTGTAGTTGGCGGCGACGATGTTCGTCTTTTCCAGCGAGATAGCCCCATTTTTCTTGCACATTGGTAACTTCTACACGATAGCCGCGATCGCACCAAATTTGCACGCCTTTTTCCAATGCTTGATATTCTCGCAAAGCACCGCTGGGGGCAACTACTTTTAGTAAATCCCCTGGCTGTAATGATGGTGGTAATTGACAGATATTCATATAATAGAATAATACCAGGAGGTGTATAATTATGCAATTCACTAGCGTCGATACAATGGGAAAAATTACTACAACTATCGCGGTTACGAATCGTTTGGATGAAGGTCTGGTAGAACGGGGTGTGATTTCAGCACAGGAAGTGCGATCGATTACTCTCAAAGATGTGCTAGTGGATACGGGAGCTACTACTTTGTGTTTGCCAGCCAATGTAATTTCGCGATTGGGATTATCCCTCCTCAAAGAAGTTGATATTGCTACAGCTACGGGATTGGGAAAAGCGCGAATCTTTCAAGATGCCAAAATTTCTTTGCTGGGAAGAGAGGGAACTTTTGAGTGTGTAGAATTGCCGTCAGGTGCAGATCCATTGCTTGGTGTAATTCCGCTAGAAGCGCTGGGTATTGAACTGGATTTGCAAAATCAAAGACCGATCCTTTTACCCATGAATCCAACAACAAGTTATTTAAGAATATAGTAAAGTAACTGGAAATTTCGTCAAGAATTTTGTTAATAATGGGGCACGAGCAAATTAAGATGAACGCGGCCATAAACGTCTGACCAACCAAGTCAAGGTTGCTGCTACGATCGCTACACTGAGAGTATACACCAACGGGACAGCAGGATCTAACCAGGGTTTTGGGACTAGCTGAGAATTGGTGAGAAGCAATCTAACAGGGTCTTTGGGATCTTTTCCGAGTTTATCCAGAGACGCAACGAAGGAGCCGACAGTCCATCCCATACCGATAATAGTAACGGTGTTTTGGAAGTTGCGATCGCGTTCGGCTTTATCAACTTCGACGCGGCTGCGAATGGCATTAATTGTATTTTCTAGCAGCCTCAAACCTCGTTCCAAATTTTCCGTATCTTTCTTTATTTGTTGCAGGTATTTTTCCGTTACCAATTTACTAAATTTACTTAAAAATTTCAGTTCTGTTTCGACTTTAGCTTTGGTTTCGATTCTCTCTAACCGATTCACATAATTATTCAAATTGATATCTATTGTGCGCCCTTGAAAATCCAGCTTATTTAAGTCGATGGTATACTTATTCAACGTATCCTGTACCACCGCCAAAGTTTTCCGAAATTTGGATAATTCTTCCCTTTGGTAACTAGCTTTGCCGATAGATTTACCAGAATCTTCAACGGTGACAAAATAATTTTTTATAGTTTCTTTGAGCAACCGACTTTGGCCGTAAGCCCACAAAATTTTGTGACGATAGCTAAATAAACGCATCCAATCATAATAAAAGCGATGAGCTTCATTTGTGGCTGTGGCTTCATCGGGATATAAAACAATAATAACGTGCTGGTTCTCTTGAAGACTTGCAATATTTGTCGCGTCGGTAAAGCCCTCTTTCATCACCAAGCGGTATCGCGAAAGTTCAAAGATATTTGCGCCAAGAAATTGACCCTTGCCATCCAAGTCGTGTTCCCAATTTGAACCTGGCATTAATGCCTGATAGCAAGCTTGGGCAATTTCTTCTGGGCTTTTTTTATTAGAATTAGGCAGCCAGCCAGAAATCATCCAGGTTTGTCCAATCGTAGCTGTTTGGCCGTTCAATCTGCGCTCAATTTCTGCTTTGAGTGCGGCAAAGCATTTGCTTGGTTGAGCCTGAGTAACATCGTTAACGGAACAATCTAACAGCAATCCATAAGTATCGTTTAGCCGCACGGGATAGTAATAGCCTTGAAACGGATACTCTGTATTGGTAGTTTCAAAGTTTTCAGTCTTTGCGGCTAAAAGTTCCACATATTCAGCTTCAAAAGCATCATCAAGTTGAAATAGAGTTTGGCGATCGCTTCCCGGTATTTTTTTCTGAAACCTGTCTCGATTCAGGTTAATTTCCGACTGACTTTCGCCCAAGCCATTTCTCAAATCGTAGATAAAAAGGTCGAGAGTAGGATAGATGATGTCGCTCATAATAATTTAAATTTAACACAGAAAATTTCAGATAGCGAAATTTGCGCCAGAATCTGGCAGTTTGCTATCTGAAATTTTCAATTTGTTATTATACCAAATCTGGGTCTGTTACCCCCTTTTTCAGTCTCAATGTTCTTCTCCAACTCCGCCGCTCTCCCACTCCATAAGCTCTCCCACTCTCCCACTCTTCCAAGGATAATGGGGATAATCGAAGCGGATTTGGTATTACCCGATGGTTTGCTTAAGGGATTGTTTCGCTTTGGCAAATAACGAGAGCGGTTGCTATATCTAGAACACGCGATCGCATTTTTCAAAAAATCTTTTAGACAAATGGAAACTTCAAGTCATTTCCGGATACTCAGTTGGTTGTTCCTTTTGGTGATTTAAGGTGCTATTTTTGCGACCGTATGTGAAATATAATACCAAACCAATTGCCATCCACGCAAGTAACCGCAACCAAGTATCGGTAGACAGAGCAACCATTTGCAAGCCAGATGTAATTACTCCTAAAATCGGCACTAAGGGAACCAGGGGTGTTTTGAAAGGTCTGGGCAAATCCGGTTGGCTGCGACGTAAAATTGGCACGGCAAGGGAGACAATTAAAAATGCGAATAAAACTGCCATCGAACTCAATTCTCCCAACAAATCGATCGGCAACAATCCGGCGCAGAGGGCGGCGAAAATTCCCGATATAATAGTTGCAATGTGGGGTGTTCTGAATTGGGGATGAACTGCTGCTAATAGAGGTGGTAGCAATCCATCTTTGGCTATGGCATAAAGAACTCTCGATTGTCCCAACTGCGATACTAAAATTACCGAACTCAAACCTGCGATCGCTCCGATTTTAATCGTTGGTGGCAACCAGGGCAATTCCTCTTTTATCGCATTTACACCCACAGCAATTGGATCGGGTACATTCAGTTGTTGATAAGGTACAATTCCTGTCAACACCAGGGACACTCCTACATAAAGGATAGTGCAAATGAGCAACGAACTCATAATTGCGATCGGCATATCTCTTTGCGGATTTCGCGCTTCTTGTGCTGCACTAGCAACTGCATCGAAACCCGTGTAAGCAAAAAAGACAACTCCTGTACCGCGCAAAATTCCACTCCATCCAAAGCTGCCGAATTCTCCTGTATTCGGCGGAATAAAAGGTGTCAAATTTAGGTTGTTGATGTGAGCGAATCCCAAAAAGATAAACAGTAAAATCACCGTAATTTTAATGATGACGATCGCATTATTAAATTTTGCCGTTTTGCGAATTCCTACAGTTAGCAATACCGTCATCAGCACCACAATAAACATCGCCGGTAAATTCAGCGGCGGATTGCAAAACTCTGGTGGAATTACAATTCCCACATCTTTTAGCAAGCTGACTAAATATCCCGACCAGCCTACTGCAACCGTAGAACTGCAAAAGATATATCCTAAAATTAAATCCCATCCAACTATCCACGCCACCACTTCGCCCAAAGTAGCATAAGCGTAAGTGTAAGCGCTGCCAGCAATGGGAATCATGGTAGCAAATTCCGCGTAGCACAGTGCCGAAAATGCACAGCCAACAGCTGCCATCATAAATGATATGACAACTCCTGGCCCAGCGTGATTGGCAGCTGCCTGTCCCGTCAGGACAAAAATTCCCGCACCGATAAGTATACCAATACCCAGTGCGATGAGATTGAATAAACCGAGCGATCGATCCAATCCATGACCGTTTTCAGCCGAAGCTTCTTCGACTAACCTGTCTACGGATTTTTTATTAAATAATTCATTTACCATTGGTCACTCGATTTTGGATTTTGGATGAGAGGATTTTGGACTTTGGATTGCCTGGGCCTTAAAAAAACGGGAGATCTAATTCTTCAAAATTTTTTTCACGAGTAGCTTAACATATATATATCCAAATTTTGCAGCAGAGTCAGAAATCGGGTTTCTTCAGACTTACGCAACTAGCACATTAATATATATATCTCCTCCAAAAGAATCTCACAGACAGGCAGGATGCCTATCGCACAAGAATTATTGGAGATATCTATTGTGTAGGGGCGATCGATCTGTGGGTTACCTCGATCGCGGCCAAAAGCGAATCACCAACCAAGTCAAGGCTCCTGCTAAAATTGTTATACCTAAGTTATAGACAAATGTGGTAGTAGGTTGTACCCAAGGTTCTGGAACGTGCAAAGAATTGCCGACAATGTGTGTAACGGCATCGTCAACGCCTTCCGGCGGCAAATCTCCAAATAAAGTTATAGCACCAAATCCTACACCTAAAATAGCGACAGCATTTTGAAAAATGCTATCCCGTTCTGCTTCGTCAACTTCCACACGACTGCGAAGTGTATTAATTGCACTATCTATTAAACTCAAACCCAGCTTTAAGTTGTCAGAATCTTTTGTGATTTGGAGAAGATATTTATTTTCAGCTAAAGCGCTAAATTCCTGCATGAATTCCAGTTCGCTATCTGCACCCGCTTTTTTGGCGATCGTTTCCAATCGTTTTTTATAATTGCCCAAATTTATATCAATAGCGTGGATTTGAAAGTCTAGATATGTTAGTTCTATAGAATAAGGATTTAACGTTTCCTGTACCAGCTCTAACTGGTAACTGATTTGTTTTAAATTTAATTCTCTTTTATTGCCTTTTCTATAAAATTTTATACTATTTTGTATAATTGCCAAGTATTTTCGCAGGGATTGTTTCAACAGCCTGCTTTGACCGTAACACCAAAGAATTTTGTGCCGATAGTAAAATAAACGTATCCAATCATAATAAAACTTTGCCCCCTTTCTAGCAGCATCTTCATGAGGATATAAAATAATAATAACGTGCAGATTTTCTTGAATATCTTGAATGCTTGTCGCCGATGTCGTGCTTTCGGAAATCTTCACCCTATACCGCGACAGTTCAAATATATTTGCACCCAAAAATTGCCCTTTATCTTCCAAGTCCTGTTCCCAACTTAAACCTGGCATTAACGCTTGATAACAAGCTTTAGCAAGATTTTCTATGCTATAATTGTCAGCGTTAGGCACTTGTCCGGAAATCATCCAAGTTTGGCCAATTGTAGCCACTTGATTGTTCAGTCTTTTTTGTTCGATATCAGCTTTCAGCGCTGCAAAACATTCTGCTGGTTGAGGATCGGTTTGATTGTTAACAGAACAATCTACCAACAAACCATAAGTATCCCCCAGACGCACCGGATAGTAATAACCTTCAACAGGATAGGGTTCCTCGTTAGAGACAAACCGTTTGTGTTTTGGCTTAACTAAAAGTTCCACATATTCTGCTTCAAAATCGCTATCGAACTGAAACAGAATTGGACGCACACTTTCCGGAAGTTTTTTCAGAAAAACTTCCCGATTTTTTTCCATTTCTTCGTGTGTATCGCCCGCCCCATTTCTCAGGTCATACAAAAATAAATCTAGCGTCGGATAGATGATTTCAGTCATGCGATTTTAGATTTCAGATTTCAGATTTTAAAAAATCCCCCCTATCACCCAGAAAAACACAAATTATCTGCGTTGATCTGCGTTCATCTGCGGTTAAAAATTTCTCAAACTATTTCGCGCCAATGAACTGTTTGAGTTGCTCGAAACGACCTAACTTTTTGGTGGTTTCCACTGGAGCGGGATTACTCAAAATACTGATGACCATGTTGTTAATTTCATTGCTTTTAAAATCCGATTCGTCCGTCTCCGGAGCGAAACCCCGTGTAGCTATTTCTGGCGTCGGTGGGATTATTTCTTCTACTTCAGATTGAGTGGGAATTAACTCTTTTGGAATATTGCCATTGACATTATCCAGTTGCGATTTAGCAGATTGATATAATTGATTTAAGTTTGGGTTCGCTGCAATTACCGTCATCAAAGTTGGTTCGATATCGGATTCCCAAGCATCCGGGTCGAGGGAAAGTTGTGCAGCGACATCGGATAAAGTTGATTCTTCATCTTCGCTTAAGGGAGATTCTAAATCCTTAAGCGCTAACATCAGAGCCAGTAAAGAATTGTTAACAACGGCGTTCATAGCTCTACACAAAGCAGTATTTTTACGTAAGTATATATATTAACTCAAGTTGCGGCGATTAAGTAGAGTGCGTCACAAGGATAAACTCGATCGTTACTCCTAAATTTCTGTATTCTGACGCACCTTATCGACTCAAAATTAATTATTAGCAATTTGAGTTATTACCTGAATCGCGCACCCATGAACCGAGAAGCTTTAGTAGTAGGTATTAATCGCTATCCAATGCTGAAGGATAAACCCACCAGCAAACCGCGACATTTGATGAAATCGGCGGCGGATGCAGAAGCAATAGCGCAATTTCTGGAAACCTACGGCAATTTTCGGGTACAGCGCTTACCTGCTATTAATATCGAAGGTTCTTGGCAAGTAGATTCCGATCCCGCACCCAGGAATTTAATTCAAGCGCAGGATTTAAAAAAAGCGATCGCCAACCTCTTCAATCCCCCCAGCAGCAGTATACCCGATACCGCGCTGCTATTTTTCGCCGGACATGGGTTGCGTTCCCACGAAGGCGGCGTCACCGAAGGTTTTCTAGGGACATCCGAAGCTAACCCATTGCGCGGAAAATGGGGACTATCGCTACAATGGTTGCGCCAATTATTGCAGGAAAGTCCGGTACGACAGCAGATAGTATGGTTGGATTGCTGTCATAGCGGCGAATTACTCAACTTTGCCGAAGCAGACCCAGGTAGTCGAGGGAAAGCGCGGGACAGATGTTTGATCGCTGCATCGCGAGATTTCGAGGTAGCTTACGAAGAAGTAGGCGGCGAACATGGCATTTTGACAAGTGCGTTATTGCAAGGTTTGAAACCAGAAAATCATGCGGAAAGTTGGGTAACGAATTATAGCTTAGTCGATTTTATCAACAAGCAATTGGCAACATCGCGCCAACGTCCGATATTTCATAATTCCGGCGGCGAGATTATTCTGACTGGTGAAAAAGAAAAGATAGAACGTGCTGTTTTAATGGCGGGAGTTTGTCCTTATAAAGGATTGCAAGCTTTTGATTTCAATGATGAAGATGCCAAATATTTTAAAGGTCGGACAGCACTGACAGATTTGCTATTGGATAAAGTCAGAGAAAGTAATTTTCTGGCAGTAATGGGTGCTTCTGGTAGCGGTAAATCTTCTGTAGTGAAAGCCGGATTACTTTATCAATTAAAATTAGGACAAAGATTATCTGGCAGCGAGACTTGGCCGATTTTAATTGTTCGACCGGGGGAACATCCACTCAAAAGTTTAGCGCGGGTGTTTGTGGAAGAAAACCTCACCCCCCCAACCCCCCTTCCCTACGAGGGAACGGAGGAGAATGACACCCCTCTCCTGGTAGGGTCGGGTTCATCCCAATTAGAAAAAGCGGAAGAATTGATTGCTGCTGGTGCAGTTGGATTGAGAGAATTGGTAAAAGCTAAACTCTCAAAAACTTCAGAAACCCGGTTTTTCCAAAAAACCGGGTTTCTAACCCAAAAAACCGGGTTTCTAAACCAGCGCGTAGTTTTAGTAATAGATCAATTTGAGGAATGTTTTACTCTCTGCGGGGATATCGAAGAACGTCAGAAATTTTTTGAGTGCATTTTAGGTGCAATCAAACAGACAGATACTCAACTTTGTCTGGTCATCACCATGAGGGCAGATTTCTTTGGGAAATGTGCCGAACAGGAATATGCAGGATTATCTCGACTGATTCAAGATTCTCAGGTGACGGTGACACCGATGAATCGGGAGGAAATGGAGGAAGCGATTACCGAACCTGCAATAATGGTGGGTTTGGAAATGCAGCGGGAACTCGTCGAACAAATGCTTCAAGATGTGGAAAAATCACCCGGTATGCTGCCGCTATTGCAATACACGCTAACGGAATTGTGGCAGCGACGACAAGTGAATCGTTTGACATTGGCAGAATATACCAAACTGGGTGGAGTAAAGGGAACGCTGCAAAATCGTGCCGATGAAGTTTATCAAAAATTATCACAAGAAGAACAACTTACTACCAAACGAATTTTTTTGGAACTTACCCAACTGGGAGAAGGAACCGAAGATACCCGCCGCCAGATATTCAAATCGGATTTAGTTAGCGAAAAGAACCCGCAAGTTTTGGTAGATGCAGTATTGAATCAATTGACAGATGCGCGGTTGTTGGTGACATCGGAACTGGCGGCGCGGGGAGAAGCCAAAAAAACGGAAACTGTGGTGGATGTTGCCCACGAAGCGTTGATCCGCTATTGGCCATTATTGCGTAATTGGGTGAATGAAAACCGAGATGCGATTAGAATTGAGCGCAAAATTGAGGCGGAAGCGGAAGATTGGGAAAGGAAAAAAAAGCCAAAAGATGACTTGCTGGTGGGGTCGAAGTTGGTAGAGGCGGAGAATTATCTCAAGGATTATGCAGAGTTGGGTTTGCTGTCGTCGCTGGGGAAGGAATTTATCGAGAAAAGTATCAGGAGGAGAAGAAATAACCGCCGTCGTAATGTTGGTATTGTTGCTGTCTTTGTGGGGGCGATGAGTGCAGCTGCGGTGGGGTCTACGATTCTGTGGTTCAACGCGGAAAAGGAGACCGTAGTGGCGACGCTAGGGGAAAAAGCTGCCACGGTGAAAAATTTGCTGGATGTCAATCCTGTCAATGGTTTAGTGCTGGCAATTGGGGCGACTGGTGAGAGCAAGGATAAGTTGCCGGAGGTTCTTCCATCGGTTCAGTCTAGCTTACTCAGTGCCATCCAAGTACCCCAAGAGCGCAATCTTTTCAAAGGACATGAGAACCGTGTCACCTCAGTCGCCTTCAGCCGGGATGGAAAATACATTGTCTCTGGTAGTTTTGACAAGACTGTGCGATTGTGGGATATCAAAGGCAATCTTATCGGTCAACCTTTCAAAGGACATCAGGATCGTGTGACCTCAGTCGCCTTCAGCCGGGATGGAAAATACATTGTCTCTGGTAGTTTTGACAAGACTGTGCGATTGTGGGATATCAAAGGCAATCTTATCGGTCAACCTTTCAAAGGACATCAGGATGTTGTCTACTCAGTCGCCTTCAGCCCGGATGGAAAATATATTGTCTCCGGTAGTGCGGACAAGACAGTGCGATTGTGGGATATCAAAGGCAATCCCATCGGTCAACCTTTTATCGGACATCAGAATTATGTCAACTCAGTCGCCTTCAGCCCGGATGGAAAATATATTGTCTCCGGTAGTTTAGACAACACAGTGCGATTGTGGGATATCAAAGGCAATCTTATCAGTCAACCTTTTGTCGGACATCAGCAATTTGTCACCTCAGTCGCCTTCAGCCCGGATGGAAAATCTATCGTTTCCGGTAGTGCGGACAAGACAGTGCGATTGTGGGATATCAAAGGTCAACCTTTTGTCGGACATCAGTCTGCTGTCTACTCAGTCGCCTTTAGCCCGGATGGAAAATATATTGTCTCCGGTAGTGATGACAAGACAGTGCGATTGTGGGATATCAAAGGCAAACCCATCGCTCAACCTTTTGTCGGACATCAGGGTATAGTCAACTCAGTCGCCTTCAGCCCGGATGGAAAATATATTGTCTTCGGTGGTGAGGACAAGACAGTGCGATTGTGGGATATCAAAGGCAATCCCATCGGTCAACCTTTTGTCGGACATCAGAATTATGTCTACTCAGTCGCCTTCAGCCCGGATGGAAAATATATTGTCTCCGGTAGTTGGGACAACACAGTGCGATTGTGGGATATCAAAGGCAATCTTATCGGTCAGCCTTTCCAAGGACATCAGAATTATGTCACCTCAGTCGCCTTCAGCCCGGATGGAAAATCTATCGTTTCCGGTAGTTTAGACAACACAGTGCGATTGTGGGATATCAAAGGCAATCTTATCAGTCAACCTTTTGTCGGACATCAGAGTTATGTCAACTCAGTCGCCTTCAGCCCGGATGGAAAATCTATCGTCTCCGGTAGTGATGACAAGACAGTGCGATTGTGGGAGATCAAAGGCAAACCCATCGGTCAACCCATCGGTCAACCTTTTGTCGGACATCAGGATGGTGTCTCCTCAGTCGCCTTCAGCCCGGATGGAAAATATATCGTCTCCGGTAGTCGCGACAACACAGTGCGATTGTGGCAAGCTGGCGATTGGCAAACTTGGCTGTCTGTGGGGTGCGACAGGTTGCGGGAACATCCGGTACTTGTGCATCCGGAAAATGAGGATCAGAAATCTGCCGCACAAACTTGTCGGAAGTATGTTTGGAAGGAGGCGGATGCGTCGAAATAGTTGTCTGGAGTGCCAGTCCAGTAGAAGAGGGGTGTGGTCAAAACCCGTTGGTAGTAATGAGTAGGGGGAGCAGGGGAAGCAGGGGAAGTAGGGGGAGTTAAAATCTGCACCAACTACTTATGACCACACCCGTAGAAGAGGTTGACAAAAGAGATAAGGTGTGTTTCTATTTAGACCTCGGCAGGGCGAAGCATTCGGATAGAAAATCTTGGGTTTTGTGCAATAAATTGTCGCCCGAATGCTTCGCCCCTACACAATACAGCCCCGACGCTTTATTCCCTAGTTTTTAGCTATATTATTCCCATATTAAGTTTAGTTGTTCTTGCGCTTTTTGTAAAGCTTTTGCTGGAGATTCGCCTAGCATAGTTGATTCGATCGCTCTCCCCAAACTTTCAGATAGGCGGCTATAACCGGGAATAATCGGTCGAGAACCGGCGGCATTCATTTGTTGGAGGAAAACTTTGAGGACAGGTTTTTGCTGAAGCAATTTTTGATAAGCGGGACTGGCGGCGGCGTTAATATTTATGGGTAAAAATCCTGTGGCAATACTCCATTCAATTTGGAATTCGTCACTCAAAAGATATTCTAAAAATTTAATAGAAGCTCGTTCTCTCTCTGGTGTGGTTTTCATCACAAACATATTGTTGCTACCAAACACAGTTGCTTGCTTGCGATTTCCCGGAACAGGAAAGACATCAAAATCAACTTTACTTTTCATTATCAATGTCCAAGGCCCAGTTAACTGCATGGCAACGCGACCGGCAATGAAATCATCTTCTTCATATCCCCGTTCTGGTGCAGAGAATTTTGTAGAGCCATCTTTTATCAAATTTTGCCAAAATTGTAAAGCTGCGATCGCACCTGGATTAACCAAATTAGGGCGGTTATCTTTGACTAAGTTTCCATCAGCACCCAACAAGAAAGGAAACCAAGTAAAAACCGTCCATTCTCCTTTACCCAAAGGCATTAACATCCCGTATTGTTCCGGATAACCATCGCTATTGCGGTCTAAGGTTAGTTTTTTCGCTACTTGGCGAAGTTCTGCCCAAGTTTTTGGCAACTCGGTAATCCCCGCCGCTTTAAAAAGTGTCGGTCTATAAAAAATGCCGATATTTCCCGCAAACATGGGAACTGACCAAACATGGTCATATAACTCCATTTCTCCCCATAATTTGGGCATTATTTTTGACTTTAGCGGCGATTTGTTCAGCCAATCATCTAAAGGTCGAATCGCTCCAAGTTCAACTAACTGGCCTGTAATTTGGGTGTTGAATGATAAGATATCTGGGGGAGAATTACCGACGATCGCAGTGAGAATTTTGGGTAACTGTTGGTCTAATTGTCCGGCGTAGATAGATTCTACTTCAATATCTGGATGATCTTGATTAAATCGATCTACGACTTTTTGAAACACATCCCGATTGGGAGGGGGATTAATACCATGCCATACGGTGATATGCGTAACGCCTTTATCTTTTGGGGCTGTAGTTTGACAAGCAGTTAATATAAGTAAAGATAGGCTGAGTAAAATAATTGTTAGGTAGCGCGAACAAATATTTAAAATTTTCATACGTTTATTGTTAGGCTATTTATTTGGGGATGGTGGGTTACGACACGCTCTGAAAGGGAGAGGGAAGCGGAGAAATTTTTGACTTTTGACTTTTAGATTGCCCGTGCCTAACCCACCCTACACTTAGATAAGATTTTACGGATTTGATGAGAGAATCTATTTGTTAACAAAATCTTTTGTTATACTGGTTTCGGCTCTGGTATAAATATAAGTTTTTGGCTCGGTTAATTTTTGAGTTTTAAATCTTTTTTCCGCTCTATACCAAAAGTCTGTATCTTCTCCAAAATCAAGGTTATTAAAACCATTCAAATCAAAAAATACGTGCCTTTTCCCAAAAAAGGTTGCCCCGAATACACAATACTTTATGCTAATCAGTTTATCTCTTTGGAAGTAATCGGGTACGAAAAGTTCTTCGTCTTCAGAGTACAATCCACCTTCAATTAAGTCAATTTCGGGATGAGCTTTCATATATTCTAAGCGTGACTGTAAATGCTCTGGTTTATATTGGTCATCGCTGTCTAAAAAGGTGATGTAATTGCCAAATGATGCTTGTATGCCAGCATTTCTGGAATAACCGGGCTTCCTATTTTTATGTTTGAGATAGCGAATGTTATCAAATTTTTGGACAAAAGACTCGACAATTGCAAAGGTATTGTCATTACTGCCATCATCGACTATAATCAGTTCCCAATTTGGAAACGTTTGTGCGATCGCACTATTAATACAGTCGCTTAAATACTTAGCTCGATTGTAGGTAGGAAGGATAATGGAGATTTCCGGAATTAGGATAAAATTCAAACCGCTCATTTCATCTGTCCTTTAGTTATACTTGAATATTGGGGATTAACATCTGAGCGATGACCAATCAATTTTCAGGTGGATTTTTAGAATTTGGGCGATTGGAGAAATTATCCACACCCGATAACCCCCGAATCCGACTTAACTGAGTCAAAGCCCAGCGTGCAGTTTGTTGCACTTCCTCATCGGGATCGTCAACTGCGTGGCGCAAAAGTTGACTGACTTGAGCCATCATATCAAAAATGCGCGTCACATCTCGAATCGCGTTTTTCCGCACCTCTGGATTGTCATCTTGCAGGGACATAGCTAAAGCGCGATTCATCGGCTTGAGCGTGCGGGTGCCGATTTGGGATAGCGCTTCTAAAATTAAGCTGCGCTGCATAGAATCTGCATCCATCATTATTTCCAGTAGAGGCTGTACCGCTCTAGAATCGCCTCTTTGTGCTAATTCCCAAATGGCTTTGCGCCGTTTTGTCGGATCGGGATTTTGCAGATCTTTAATTAATTCATCAATTATATTGATTTTGGGTAGGCGAGTCGGTTCTCGAATTTCTAAAGCTTCTGTTTGGGGCGATGTTGTTGATTGTTCGAGAGGTTTATTTTCACCAACTGGGGAAATGGAACTGCTGTAGATGTTTGTCTCTAACTGCGGCTGTGCAGTTAATTCTTCTGTATGTTTGTTTTCTAAGACCGATGAAGTATCACCGATGTAGCTGTTTGTTTCGATTTGGGAATGGTGGCTTAATTCTTCCGCAGGTTTATTTTCCCAAACCGATGAAATGTCATCGCTGTAGCGGTTTGTTTCTGCCTGCAAGTGTGGGGCTGGTTGTTCTGGATATGTATTTTCGGAGATAGTTGAAAAGCCATTGTTTTGGGCATTTTTATCAGTTTGTGATTGAAATGGGTTAGCCTTGATGTCTGGGGTGTCAGTGCGATCGGACTCTGGATCTGGAGGCAGCTCTTCAGCTACACTTTCCGTGCGATCGCTAGGGTGTCTCACCACGTAAAACAGCCCCACTCCACCGATAATCAAAAGGACTGCCCCTGTACCTATCCACAATAATGGTGAGTTGAGGTTAAAACTTTTAGTCGTTTTAGCCGCTGTAGTTGGCTTGGGAGTCGGTTTTTCTTTACTGAAGTTAAGGTCGCTAAAATCTGGAACAGTTTCTTTTGGGGAAGGTTTTGCAGTTGGGCTGGGCGAGTTGCGCTGTGCAAATAGAGTTGCCCCAGGTGTAGTGGCAAACAACTTACCGATTCCCGTCTCCAAGATGAGCAAGTCCGACTGAGGCGCGGGGTAGCCATAAATTGGCGCTCCAACGGCACTGGGGCTAAAGCCCAGGCAAGTCATACAAGAAAGCAGAAATAAAGCGGAGCGTGAGGGCGACATAAACTAACTCAGGGGTAGAAGGGGCTGCCAGTATAACCCACTGGGTAGATGACTTTGAGCTAGTTTAATCCTAAACTGGCATTTGCCAAGAAACTCAGCCCTGATGCGTTAGCGATCGCAAAGTCTTCACAAACACAGTAGAAATTGGCAACTCCCTGCCGCTAATTTAGCGCCAAATTTCCGATTCAGATTCGGCAATTTTGACGGTAACCTTTGCCAATTCTAATTCCGAAGGTGCCAATAAAGGTTGGTTTTCGCTAGAAGGTTTTTCAGTACTGGGGTTAGCTACTGATTTTTTAGACTGAAGCCATTTTGCCAGAATATCCCGTTGATTGACTAGATAGATGCTGACCAGAGTGAGGCAGACACCCATCCATTGATAGGGTGCGAGCGTTTCCGATAGGAAGATGTTGCCAAATAGGAGGGCGAAGACGGGAGTTAGGAAGGTAAGGGAACTGAGACTGGTCAAACTGCCTGCTTTGGCAAAATAAAAGAACAAACCGTAGGCTAAAGCACTGCCAAAAACGGTTGAGTAGCTCAAGGCCATCCAACTGGATAAATCCAATTGCTGCCACTGCTCGGATTCTACAGCTGCTGAGAGACCAAATAAAGGCAAACCTCCCAAAATCATGTGCCAACCTGTAGCTACCACCGGGTCGGCATAGCGACATACGATCCGAATAGTCACCGTTCCCAGCGCCATTGAAAGTGCCGCTAGCAGCATCAGCCACTCACCATTTTGAAACAATTGATGAATATCTACCGATGTGGCGATCGAACCTCCTGCCAGCAAATTTGTTATCCACTCTTGGGGTAAGCCGATGAAACTAATACCCAGGACGCCTATACCAAGTCCCAGCCATCCCCACAATCCTATGCGTTCTTGAAACAGCCACAGCGACAGCACAGCTACCGCCAGAGGTTGGGAGTCGATCATTACCGACCCCAAACCGGCACTGGTGCGAACTAATCCCTCTGCCAAAAAGCCTTGAAACAGCGCCCCATCTACGAGGGCAAACAAGCCAATCCACAGCCAAGCTGACCCAGTGCGGGGCTGGGGTCTTCCAGTTAGCATCGCAAACAGCAACACCAAAACTCCCGCAGGCACCAAGCGTACCCCAGCCATGAATAGGGGTGTGGTTTGGGGCATGACTCCTTTCATTGCTACCATTGCCGTACCCCACAGGAAAAAGGGAGCGATGAGAAGTAAAGAAGCAAAAGGAAGTCTGGATTCAGCGAGCTTCGTTTCCATCCCTGTCAGGGATTCACGGTTTGCCTCCGTTGTTCGCGTGAATGGTAATTGTAAATTTTTTGTCATGTCAAATAAAATTGGGATCGACTGCATTTATTCGTTCGGTGGTTCTTTGGGCTGTTGGGCAGGAAAGATGCCTTACCCGCTAAGCGTTTCGCCCAATCAATAATTTTTGGTTATTGTACGGGAGAGCTATTTTTACTCAGTTATTCTAATTGTATTGAATTATGTATTTCTGTTAAGTAGCTGACACACGTCGAAATATCTGCCAAAAGAACCTGCGCTTTTCCCCCACAAGCTAGGCCAGCCAGTTAACCCAGCCAGGAATAAGGCAAACTAGGGAAGAGG